>NZ_LBJZ01000196.1:0-289269 GCF_028128935.1 Bradyrhizobium sp. CCBAU 11361 | reverse complement strand
AGCGGTGGACGCCAAGTTGGATCGGCGTCGGGTTTGCCCCTGACAGCCGACATGACACGCGCTCAATCGACCTTCGGCTAAGGGCCAGAAGTGGACATTCCCGCTTAGAACCTGAGTGTGCTAGCCTAAGGCACCATGGCCACACCTGTCGAAGCAGTAAAAACCTACATCTTGGCCAAGGACGGCAACCGACCGTTCTTGATGAGGCAGGCGTTCTCTGAAGACATTGCACTCGAAATGGTGGTCAAGACCGACGCCATTTCGTTCCCCAGCACGGCTTCCGGCTTGAACGCCGTAGAAGAACTTTTGGTGCGTCGTTTTAATGTCGAATACGAGAACATCTACACATTCTGCCTATCCCAGCCTTCCGAGACTGACCGAGCGCGCTTTCAGTGCCATTGGTTGGTAGGGATGTCCGCTAAGGCGACCGGGCAACCGTTGCGAGTTGGATGCGGACGTTACGACTGGCATTTCAATGAGCACGGAAAAGTGGCGAGGCTGGTAATCACCATAGAAGTCATGAAAATCTTATCAGGCGCCGAACTCGATGGCGTGATGTGCTGGCTATCTTCGCTTCCCTATCCGTGGTGCAGTCCGTCTCAGGCTCTCCTGTCATTTCCTCGGCAGCACGACCTGCGCGAGGTTGAAGCCTACTTGAAGCAGGCTCAGTAATCTTCGCGGTCGAACCACGATTGGCCAATAGGGCTGACGTCCCGAAGTTGAAGCTCGGTTGGCGATGGGCCGTTTGTCCGCTTCGGGTCAAAACGGGAAAAACTCAACTCGAGCAAATTCAGTCCGCTAAGCCCCATTGAACGGACCTCAAGGGAGGATGATCCTCCCCGTTGAAGAGACGCCGGCCAGGTCAAGAGATGTCCCCGCCAAGTCACGAACAGGGCATCGGCGGGGCCAAAATGCCTCGCGTTGACCATGATTCCGAGCGTACATTCGCCCAATCTGGGCGATGGTAGGGCAGTTGCAGTGGCGGCTCAGTCCCACAAGACCGCAGAAGAGGAGTACGAGGCGCAAGTACGCGTCCTCGTTCGTATTGTTTCAATCTGCACTTTGGGGCTTTTCGCTTTCGCCGCGGGCCTGCTGATAGGGACCTTTCTATTTTCGTAATCGAACATGAATGACCGGCCCTTCGGGCGTTCTGTTTGATTTGGGCTTCAGGACGCAGTCACACTGCCGACCAGCACTGCGGGCTTGTCCGCGATGGGCCAGATCTGGCTCATGCTGCGAATTTCAACAAGGTGCGGCGGGCCGGCGAGGTCTCCACGCTTGCCTCACACGGCATAACGCCGGTAGAGCACGACGATGATGGCGAGCACCGTCCCGGCATAAATGACCTGCGCTACGTGATCCAAGACAACAGCGACGCGCTTTCGGCCGGCATCCCGAAGTTTTTCATGTTGGTAGCCCGCCAATATCGTCATCAGGCATAGTACGAAGAAGATGTAGAACATCTCTTCGACCACCACCGTGTATCCGACATCACCGATCTGACTGTTCACCGCCACGAGCAGCACCGCGCTCGCCAGGATCGAGGTCACTGGAATGGTCACGCGTTCACGAAACATGGTTTCGGGAAAGAACAGCGTGGCGAATACGACGAGCACGAGCAGAAACATCGGCAGCAGGTTCTTCAGCATGTAGATGGCGGAGCTGCGGCGCAGCATGACGGTCGCATCGAAGCCTGCGAATTCCGTCATTGCCTCGGCACCAAACAAGGATGCCTTTCCGAGCGTCGATCCGCTGGCCAAGGATTCGACGAAATAGTTCAGTCCGAGAAATCGCCAGAGCGGAAGTCCGGAATAGGCCCCGTCCTCGGCCCGCGAGCTTCCGTCGTCGGCGAGGCGCAAGCCGAACCGATCGATGACATAGGTGATGAGCTCCCGCCGCTGTTCCGTGTTCTGGAAATGTAGACGCAATTGCTGCGTGTCGAATGGATAGTCGTGGAGATCGAAACGGGCCCTGAAATCGCCGTTGATGCGATAGAGCCGATAGCTCAGGCCGTCTTCCTTTCCTGCCTGCATCGGCCGGGCTGGATCGAATGCCCCGCGATCCAGCAAGGCCGGAAATTCGACGTGCGTCTGCGCCTCGTCGTCGCCAGCGAACCGCATCCAAAGATAGAAGTCGACGTTGAACGAATTTTGCTTCACGTCGACCCGGCTGACGCGAATGATGTCGATGCCGGTATAAACGACGCGCTGAATCCAGTAGCGCCGATCCTCGAACGCGATGACATGGCCCTTCTCCTGTTCCGCGGCGAGATCGATTCCATCAGGCTGATCGATGCGCACGAGTTGCAGCGGCGCCGTGACGAACCGGCCGTAACGGAAGAAACCCATTCGGATCGGGCGCGGAATGTCGCGGTTCGCGTTGAAATAGAGCCGCCCCGTCAGCCCGACGACCGCCGATTTCGGACTGTCGATCGCGGCCAGTGCGACGCGCACACGGTCGCGATCTGCAACCTTGCTGTCGGATGGTTTCTGAATCCCCTGCCCCATAAACCGGCGATGTACGGCAGCTCGTTTCAGCGCATCGATCATCAGGCGCGCGGCGTCATACGCGCCGCCGGCAACCCAGCTTGGCGAGGTTCCCGCTTTCGCTTTGTAGTCGACGGCAAAGGCCTGCGCCGCCACGCCTGCGCTGTCGAACATCAGCGACGAAGCGGCATACAGATTTTCGCTGAAGAATCCTGGATGCGCTTTTTCCTCGGGCTCGTTGGCGAAATTCTGCAAATAGCTTTCGCGGGCCGCGCCTTGGGATGCGATGATCGTTCCCTTGATGCCGTGGCGGCGCAGCGCCTTGATGATGTCCGGGCTGAAATCGGGTGCCGCGCCGACGACGATAACGCCGGGTCCTGGCTCCTGCGCGGCAGCTTCTAGCGTCCCATCCATCGATCCGATCTGACCGGCTGCGACGTCCAGTCCGAACACGTGCAACTGCTCCGTCGGATAGGCCGCCGCAAATCCACGCTCAAAACTCTTGCCGTAGGAATCGCGCGTGTGAACAAGACGGACTTTCGGCTCCTTCATCACGGCGCGCAGATGTTCCGCCACCGAGCGCGCCTGCGCGGAGACCGGCGCCAACGCACGAAAATAGTAATCATTGGTGAATGTCAGATCGTCGGCAGCCGCGCTTCCCGTGAGCGCCGGAATCCGCGCATCCTTGTATACCGGCGCTGCCGCGAGCGAAGTGGAGCTGAGATAATGGCCGAGCACAGCGACGCATGGGCTGTCGGCGATCGCCTGCGCATTCGCGCGCGCCACGGCTGGATCGCTTGCGTCGTCGAACAGAACGAGTTCAATGAGCCGTCCGTTGACGCCACCCTTGGCGTTCACCTCGTCGATTGCAAGCTGCGTCGCGACCAGGCTTTCCGTCCCGGCCGGGGCGGACGGGCCAGAGAGCGAATTGGCGAACGCGATGCGAATAGGCTCCGGGTGGGTCCAGAGGATGGCGGCCCAGGCGACGGCGAGCACCAGGGCGACGCCCGCAACAACGGCAAGCCACATTCTAAGCCGCGGCTTCATCGTCGATCCTCGCATCGATCGGCATAAGCCGAGATTCTCCAGATCGAGGCCTCACTCAGGCCGAGATTGCCGCCGCTGAGAGCGTTTTTCAACCCCGCCCCATCGCCACCGGCGAGATCTACGACCACTCAAAGCGGATGACGGAAAAGCGCTTGGCAGGTCGGTTGACGGGCAAGGAGCCGACGTAAGCCGTCACCGACGTGATGCGTGGATATCGAAATCAGAGGCTGCCAATCGGCCGGCGGTCGAGATGGTGTGTCCTGATGGACGCCCATCTCACACCCGCTGCCACGATGCCATCATGCCCCTGTTTTGCCCGACGGGTCAAACGGATTTCGTAAAATCGAAATCTCGAAAAAGCCCAATGCCGGCAAGGGGCCGGCTACTGTGCATGGGGTTGTTTTCGCGGTTTTTGTTGTCCGGTCGCAAAAGCCTCGGACCGGACCGATCTCGTCACGAAATCTGGTCCTGGCTTCGTCGTCATGGCCGGGCTTGACCCGGCCATCCACGGCTTCTCAGCGGCACCAGGAACGTGGATGCCCGGGCCTTCGCCTCGCCGAAGGGGCTTCGGCCCCGCAGGCGGGACGAGCCCGGGCATGACGGCGGCTGATGTATCCGTGAAAGCCCGGGCCCGTTCGCCTCAGCTATCCACCTTCAGCGCGGCAATGAAGGCTTCCTGCGGAATGTCGACCTTGCCGAACTGCCGCATCTTCTTCTTGCCTTCCTTCTGCTTCTCCAGAAGCTTGCGCTTACGCGTGATGTCGCCGCCGTAGCACTTCGCGGTGACGTCCTTGCGCAGCGCGCGCACCGTCTCGCGGGCGATCACCTTGCCGCCGATCGCCGCCTGGATCGGGATCTGGAACATATGCGGCGGGATCAGCTCCTTCATCTTCTCGACCATGGCGCGGCCGCGGCCTTCCGCGCGGGTGCGGTGGACCAGCATCGAGAGCGCGTCCACCGGCTCGGCATTGACCAGGATCTGCATCTTGACGAGGTCGGCCGGCTTGTAGTCGGTGAGATGATAGTCGAACGAGGCGTAGCCCTTGGAGACCGATTTCAGGCGGTCGTAGAAGTCGAACACGACCTCGTTGAGCGGCAGATCGTATTTCACCATCGCGCGGGCGCCGACATAGGTCAGCTCCTTCTGCGCGCCGCGGCGGTCCTGGCACAGCTTCAGCACGCTGCCGAGATATTCGTCCGGGGTGAGGATCGTCGCCTCGATCCAGGGCTCCTGGATCTCCTCGATCTTGACCACGTCGGGCATGTCGACGGGATTGTGGATCTCGAGCTCGGTGCCGTCGGTCAGCTTCATCTTGTAGATGACGCTCGGCGCGGTCGCGATCAGGTTGAGATCGAATTCGCGCGACAGCCGCTCCTGGATGATCTCCAGATGCAACAGGCCGAGGAAGCCGCAGCGGAAGCCGAAGCCGAGCGCGGCCGAGGTCTCCATCTCGAACGAGAAGCTGGCGTCGTTGAGACGCAGCTTGCCCATCGCGGCGCGCAGCGTCTCGAAATCGTCGGCGTCGACCGGGAACAGGCCGCAGAACACCACCGGGATCGCCGGCTTGAAGCCCGGCAGCATTTCGGTGACCGGCTTCCTGTCGTCGGTGATGGTGTCGCCGACGCGGGTGTCGGCGACTTCCTTGATCGCGGCGGTGATGAAGCCGATCTCGCCGGGGCCGAGCTCGTCGACCTGCGTCATCTTCGGCGTGAAGAAGCCGACGCGCTCGACGTCGTAGGCGGCGCCCGTGCCCATCATGCGGACGCGGCTACCCTTCTTCATGACGCCGTCGACGACGCGGATCAGCACGACCACGCCGAGATAGACGTCGTACCAGCTGTCGACCAGCAGCGCCTTCAAGGTCGCGTCGCGGTCGCCCTTCGGCGGCGGCAGGCGGGTGACGATCGCTTCCAGCACGTCGGGAACGCCGAGGCCGGTCTTGGCCGAGATCATCACGGCGTCGGAGGCGTCGATGCCGATGACGTCCTCGATCTGCTGCTTGACCTTCTCGGGCTCGGCGGCCGGAAGATCGACCTTGTTCAGGACCGGAACGATCTCGTGATTGTTGTCGAGCGCCTGGTAGACGTTGGCGAGCGTCTGCGCTTCGACGCCCTGGCTGGCGTCGACCACCAGCAGGGAACCCTCGCAGGCCGCCAGCGACCGCGAGACTTCGTAGGCGAAGTCGACATGGCCGGGCGTGTCCATCAGGTTGAAGATGTAGTCCTTGCCGTCCTTGGCGCGGTAGACGAGCCGGACCGTCTGCGCCTTGATGGTGATGCCGCGCTCGCGCTCGATGTCCATGGAATCGAGCACCTGCTCCTTGCCCGCCATTTCGCGGTCGGTCAGGCCGCCGGTCATCTGGATCAGGCGGTCGGCCAGCGTCGATTTGCCATGGTCGATATGGGCGACGATGGAGAAATTGCGGATGTTGGAAATGGGGACGGTCGTCATGGGCGCGGGATACCACTCACATCCCCGTGCGGCAACCATATTGCTGTATTTTCAGGGCCTTTCTTCACGCCAAGCTGATTCCACGGTGGCCCAAAACGCGCTACGCAACGGCTGATGTCGACGACCTCAATCCCATCTGCCCGAGCCCGCGCGAAGACCCGGGTGAGTTTCAACCGCTTCCGGGCCTGGCTGGTTGCCAGCGCGGTCCGGCCGGAGGCCCGCCTGTGGCTGGTGATCCAGCTCGCGATCCTGCATGCGGTGCTCTGGACCTTCATCCTGATCAATCTCAAGGCAGCGCAGGACGTTCACATGGACGTCGCGGAAGCCTATGGCTGGGGCCAGAAATTCCTCTGGGGGTACGGCAAGCACCCGCCGCTGTCGGGCTGGATCGCCGGTCTCTGGTTCAAGGCGTTCCCGGCGACGGACTGGGCGACCTATGCGCTCGCCATGACGACGGTCGGCGTCGGCATGGTGATCTGCTGGCTGCTGAGCTTGCGCGTCGTGGATGCCCGGCGCGCGTTCCTGGTCGTGGTGATGGTCGCGCTCTACCCGATCTTCAATTTCAAGGGCTTCAAGTACAACCCGGACCTGCTCCAGCTCGTCACCCTGCCGCTGCTCGTGCTCGCCTATCTCAACGCCTTCGAGAAACGCAGCTGGCAGTCCGGCATCTGGTTCGGGCTCGCCGCCACGCTGGCGCTGATGACCAAATACTGGGTGCTGACCATGATCGGCGCCATCGGCCTTGCCGCGCTGATCCATCCCGACCGCTTGAAATTCCTGCTGTCGCCGGCGCCGTGGGTGGCGATCGCGACGCTTGTCGTGGCGATGATCCCGCACATCGTGTGGCTGGCGGACGTGCATTTCGTCCCGCTGAGCTATGCCGGCGACACCTACAGCCTCGAGGACGCAGGTCTCGTGCATCAGCTCGTGGCCGGCTACTTCCTGCATAATTTCGCGTTGCTGGCCCTTCCCGTAGCGCTCGCTGCGCTCGCCATGGCGCTGGTGCCGCATTGGTTCAGGCTGCTTTTGCGCGCGCCCTTGCGCATCGTCAAGCGCGCCTGGGCGCGTGGTCCCAATCCGGGGGTCAATTTTTCGCAGGCGCTGAATGTCTGGATCATCCAGACCATCGTCGCCGTCGGCCCGCCGCTCGGCGCGCTCGCCTTCAGCATCTACATGAAGACCGATTGGGGCATCTCGCTGTTCTTCCTGGTGCCCCTGGCGCTGGTCGCGATCCCGACGCTGCGGGTGCAGAGCGCGACCCTGGTCAACATCGCCGCGATCTGGCTCGTGCTGAGCGTCGCGACGCTCGCCGCCTCGCCCTGGATCGCCGCGCGCGAGATGGCCGCCAATGCCGGCAACACCGCGACCTATGGCGCGCGCTCGGACCTCGCACGCGAGCTGACGCAGGCCTGGCACGCGCGCTTCGCCTCGCGCTGGGCGGTTGTCGCCGGCACCATGGAATCGATCCAGCCGATGGTGTTCTACAGCCCGGACCACCCGGTCGCGCTCGTGCCGATCGAAGCCTGGGATTCCGGGCTGATCTCGCGCGATGACGTCAAGACATACGGCTTCATCGGCGTGTTCGATCCGGCCGACGGCCGCCTGCCGGCGTTCGAGAAATGGGTGTCGGAGACCGCGCCGAACGCCGAGCGCATGGTGATGACGACGCGCCGCTTCACCCATGGCAAGGCCGGCCCGTCGATGAGCTGGAACATCTACATCGCGCCGCCGGGGAAGTGACCGAAGGTCATTCCGGGGCGATGCGCAGCATCGAACCCGGAATCTCGAGATTCTCAGGTGCGCAATTGCGCACCATAGTTCGATGCTGCGCATCGCCCCGGAATGACAATCGGGCCTAAATCCCTTCCTCGTTGAACTTGCTTTCAACGAGCTCGGTGATCGCCGCGAGCGCGGCGTCGGCATCGTCACCCGCCGCAGCGACCGTGATCGTCGTGCCGGGTCCTGCGGCGAGCATCATCAGGCCCATGATCGAGGTGCCGCCGACGGTCTCGCCGGCGCGCGTCACCCACACCTGCGCGTTGAAGCGCTCGACCGCCTGGACGAACTTCGCCGAGGCGCGGGCGTGCAGGCCGCGCTTGTTGATGATCAGAAGCTCCTTCGAGATCGCGCCCGCGGGCACGCCCGTCCCGGCTTGCGGCGCGTCGTCGCTCATTTGCCGGCGAGCACGCGGCTGGCGATGGTGACGTATTTGCGACCCGCTTCCTGGGCCATCGCGATCGCGTCGGGCAGCGCGCGTTCCTCGCGCACCTTGGCGAGCTTCACCAGCATGGGAAGGTTGATGCCCGCGAGCACTTCGACCTTCGGCCGGCTCATGCAGGATATTGCCAGGTTGGATGGCGTGCCGCCGAACATGTCGGTGAGGATCGCAACGCCGTCGCCGGAATCGACGCGGTTAACCGCCTCGATGATGTCGCTTCGGCATAGATCGGAATCGTCTTCAGCGCCGATCGTAATCGCTTCGATTTGCTTTTGTGGGCCCATGACATGTTCAAGCGCTGCCTTGAATTCGTCGGCAAGGCGCCCGTGGGTCACAAGTACTAGACCAATCATCGGAAAACTCCTCGCGGGCGCTTTTGGTGCACCGCACGAACGCGCCACTTTGACCATCCAGAGCCCCTGCGCAAGAGGGGATGTTGCGTATCTCCCTGAACTTAGACGGATGGATAAGGGGAGCTGCGCCGGTCTATTCGGTCGCGATAGTGGGGTTCATATGGTTACCATTTCCCTTCAAACAATCGCCTGAGGGATTAACGGAAGATGAACTCTTGGTAGTGGTCAAGGCCGCGACAACCAGTGGGAGGGGCGAATAGTCGCGGCTAACCGGGATTCGCGGTATTTCGACACCTAAAATGCTTGTTTTCAGGGATTCGGCCGGCGGCAGCCGTTCCGCGTCGGCGGCGTCCAGGTCGACCACGAGGCCGACGGTCGCATGCTCCACGAAGTCGCAGCGGCGGATTCCGAGGCCCCGGATTTCGATCAGGCCGGCCAGCGGCGGCGCGGGGCGGACTTCAATTTCATCGCCGACTGTCGCCAGATGGACACGGTCGTCACCGACCAGAACGGCCCTTTCGACCACGCCCGCGCGGCCCGCCATGATCAAATCGAAGGCAAGGCGCGACTTGCCGGAGCCCGACGGGCCGCGGATCAGCACTGCCAGATTCCCGACCTTGACCGCGGAGGCGTGCACGCTGGGCCCGCCGTCGCTCATAGCGCCGGCAACCTCACCACGAAGCGCGCGCCGGCAAACGTCGGCTCGCCGTCGGCGTCCGTGGGGCCGGGGCGGTTCTCCGCCCAGATGCGCCCGCCATGGGCGTCGACGATCTGCTTGGAGATCGACAGGCCGAGCCCGGAGTTCTGGCCAAAGCCCTGATGCGGTCGGTCGGTGTAGAAGCGCTCGAAGATGCGCTCCAGCGCGTCATCGCGGATGCCGGGGCCGTCATCGTCGACCACGATCTCGATCTCGCCGCGCGCGCGGCGGCAGGTGAGGCGCACCTTGTTGCCGGCTTCCGAGAAGGATTGCGCGTTGGAAAGAAGGTTCGAGACCACCTGGCCGAGCCGTGAGTCGTGGCCGGTCACGGCGAACGTGTCGCTTGGCCCGCGGCCCTCGAAGCGCGCCTCGACCGCGACGTCGTGGCCGAGCTTGGTTTCGTTGGCCACGGAGACGAGCGTGCCGAGCAGGCGGCGCAGATCGACAGGAACCGCGTCCTGCCGCTGCAATTCGGCATCGAGCCGGCTGGCGTCGGAGATGTCCGAGATCAGGCGGTCGAGCCGCTTGACGTCGTGCTCGATCACCTCGAGCAGGCGGGCGCGGCTGTTCTCGTTGCGCGCCAGCGGCAGCGTTTCGACCGCGGAGCGCAGCGAGGTCAGCGGGTTCTTCAGCTCGTGCGCAACGTCGGCGGCGAACATCTCGATCGCCTCGATGCGGCTGTAGAGCGCATTGGTCATGTCGCGCAGCGCGCCGGACAGATGGCCGATCTCGTCGCGGCGGCGGGTGAAGTCGGGGATCTCGACACGGGTCTTGATGCGGCGGCGGACGCGCTCGGCGCTGTCGGCGAGGCGGCGCACGGGACCGGCGATCGTGCTGGCGAGCAGCAGCGACAGCATGATCATGACCGCGGCGGCGACGCCGCCGACTTTCAGGATGGCGAGGCGTTCGGCGGTGACCATCTGGTCGATGTCGTCGCCCTGGGTGGACAGCATCAGCGCGCCGTGGATGGCGCGCGAGCGCAGCACGGGGACCGCGACCGAGACGATCACCTCGCCGCGCGGATTGACCCGCACCATCGAGCGCTTCTCGCCATGGAGCGCATCGGCCACTTCCGCATAGCCATTGCCGTTCTCGGGCCCGAGCTCGCGATAGAGCGGCAGGTCGCCGCGGTTCAGCCAGGTCCGCACCGCGACCATGCCGCGCTCGACGATGCCGGGCTTCTCGGCGGAGAGCGACGGCAGGGGCAGGCGCACCACGGTATCGAGGCTGCGGCTGTCGACCAGCAGGCTGCCGTTCGGATCGTAGATGCGGGCGCGCGTCTTGGTCGGCGAGATCAGCGTGCGCAACACCGGCGCCACGCGCTCCGGATTGATCGGAAAATCCAGCGGCGAATAGTCGTCCGATCCGCCATAGGTCTCGCCCGGCTTGAGGTCGAGCAGCCGGTCGGGGTCGATGGTGATGGCGTTGGTCTGCACGGTCGCGGACGCTGCAATCGCGCCGGCGATGATCTCGGCCTGCACCAGGAGGCTCTGCGCGCGCGCGTCGATCAGGCCGGCGCGGAATTGCGACAGGTACAGGATGCTCGCCACCAGCGCGACGAGGCCGGCGAGGTTGAGCGAGACGATGCGGCGGGTCAGGCTCGAGAAGGACAGTGCGAAGAAGAATTGCCCGGCGCGCTTCAGCCAGTTCAGCGGCCGCCAGCCCTGCGCGGCCGGCTTGTCTTCGGCGACGTGCTCCGGAACGCCGTCGGATGCGATATCCTCGGCGCTCTGGTTCGGGTCAGGCTGCGTTCGGTCCAGCAATGCTTACGCCCGCGTTAGGACAGCTCGTGCGAAGGTCCCCGCATCCTAGAGCCATCCCGGTCCCGATGGAACGAGAACCGGCAATGCTCCGGACATTCGTGAAGGCGCCTGCTGCCTCAGGCTTCCTTGAAACGATAGCCGACGCCGTACAGCGTCTCGATCATCTCGAACTCGTTGTCGACCACCTTGAACTTCTTGCGCAGCCGCTTGATGTGGCTGTCGATGGTGCGGTCGTCGACATAGACCTGATCGTCATAGGCGGCGTCCATCAGCGCATTGCGGCTCTTCACCACGCCGGGCCGGGTCGCGAGCGCCTGGAGGATCAGGAATTCGGTGACGGTCAGCGTCACCGGCTCGTTCTTCCAGGTGCAGGTATGGCGTTCGGGATCCATGCGCAAAAGGCCGCGGTCGAGCGCCTTGGCGTCGTTCTCCTTCGGTGCGACGGTCGGGTCCTTCGGCGCCGAGCGGCGCAGCACCGCCTTGACGCGCTCGACCAGCAGCCGCTGCGAAAATGGTTTGCGGATGAAATCGTCGGCGCCCATCTTGAGGCCGAACAGCTCGTCGATCTCTTCGTCCTTGGAGGTCAGGAAGATCACCGGCAGGTCGGACTTCTGCCTGAGACGGCGCAGCGTCTCCATGCCGTCCATGCGCGGCATCTTGATGTCGAGGATGGCAAGGTCCGGTTGGGTGGTGCGAAAACCGTCGAGCGCGGAGGCGCCGTCGGTGTAGGTCATGATGCGGTAGCCTTCGGCTTCCAGCGCGATCGAGACGGATGTGAGAATATTGCGGTCGTCGTCGACCAAAGCGATTGTGGGCATGAGCCTCTGCTTTCTGCTTTCCGTTTGGGTCGTGGCTTGAAACGGCGAGCAATCCAGTGATGCGCCGCATACATGGGTCCCGAACTTGGCGTTCGAACTTTGTCACCGAGCAATGCAAGCTGGGCTGAAGTGTGACCAAGTTCCACGAAACACGGCAGATTCGCCGCATCCCGACCCATAACCGGATCCCCGTTTAGCCGAAAAAAGACCCCCTTTGCAACCACCTGACCAGAGAAAGCCCATGCAACCGACCCCCGATTTCGACCCCGGAAAGCTCGCCAAATCGCTGCTCAGGCGGTCGCGGCAGGGCGCTCTCGCGACGTTGATGGTGGGCAGCGGCGATCCCTATTGTTCCCTGGTCAATCTGGCGAGCCACCCGGATGGCTCGCCGATCCTGCTGATCTCGGGGTTGGCCGTGCACACCAGGAACATCCTGGCAGATGGCCGGGTCTCCTTGATGCTGGACGAGCGTGCCGCCGGCGATCCGCTGGAGGGCGCCCGGATCATGCTGTCCGGCCGGGCGGAGCAGGCCGGCGCCGAGACGGATCTGCTTCAGCGGCGGTATCTGAATGCCCACCCGTCGGCGGAAGCCTTTGTTTCGTTCAAGGATTTTTCGTTCTTCAAGATCCGGCCCACGGGAACCCATCTGGTGGCCGGCTTCGGCCGGATCGTCGACCTCAAGCCGGAGCAGTTCCTCACCGACCTCAGTGGTGCCGAGGACCTGCTGGCGGCGGAGGAGGGCGCGGTGGAGCACATGAATGCCGACCACCGCGACGCCATGGGCCTCTACGCGACCAGGCTGCTCGGCGCGGCCGCCGGCGACTGGCGCTGCACCGGCTGTGACCCTGAAGGCCTCGACATGCAGGACGGCCAGACCGCGCTGCGGCTGGAGTTTCCGGAGCGGGTGACCGATGGCACGGCGCTCCGCAAGATGCTGGTTCGCCTCGCTGGCGAAGCGCGCTTGAAGATGGACCAGAGCGCAACCATTTGAACGCCGCCGCCCATCGCTGCGACCCAAGACCGTGATGGTCTCAAGGCTGGCAGCGAGAGGGTTCATGACGCATCGTCGTTTGGCGTTGGCCGCGGGTCTGGCGCTCGCGATCACCACGTCGCTTGCCACACCCGGTCTTGCCCAGAAAGCGGATCTCGCTGCACAGGGCGCTCGGATCAACGCGCTCAACCAGGCCGGCAAATATGCGGAGGCGCTGCCCCTGGCGCAGGCCATGGTGGCGAGCCTGGAGAAGGGCAACGACGGCCGCGAACTCTCCGCCGCGCTCAACAATCTCGGCCAGGTCTATGCCGGCCAGGGTCGCGACGATCTGGCCGAGCCGATCTACAAGCGCGCCATCGCGCTGATGGAGAAGTCGCTCGGCCTCGACACCACCTTGATCGCGCCCGAGCTGAGCAACCTCGCCGCGCTGTATCAGCGGCAGGGCCGCTTCACTGAAGCCGAGCCGCTGTTCAAGCGCGCGCTCGCCATTCGCGAAAAGGCGCTGTCGCGCGAGCATCCCGATGTCGGCCAGGCCCTCAACAATCTCGCCACGCTCTACGTGAAGCAGGAGCATTTTGCCGACGCCGAGCCGCTGTTCCAGCGGGCGCTCGCGATCTATCAGAAGGCCGCCGGGCCCGAGCATCCCGCGGTCGCCACGGTGCTGAACAACATCGGTCAGGTCGATCGCGACCTCAACCGCGATGCCGAAGCCGAGGCGCCGATCAAGCGCTCGCTCGCGATCCGCGAAAAGGTGCTGGGGCCGGATCATCCCGACGTCGCGCGTTCGCTGAACAATCTCGCCGGGCTCTACGAGCACCAGCAGCGTTATGCCGATGCCGAGCCGCTCTACCGGCGCGCCCTTGCGATCCGCGAGCGTGCGCTCGGACCGGATCATCCTGACGTCGTGACCTCGACCAGCAACCTCGCCTATTTCCTCTACGTCTCCGGGCGCACGGCCGATGCCTTGCCGCTGGCGGAAAGGACGCTTCGCAGCGGCCGCGCACAGCTGCGTGTGGTGCTGCCGATCCTGTTTTCCGCGCGGCAGCAGCATCTCCTCTCCGACGACAAGGCGCTTGACGAGGCGCTGGCCGCGATCCAGCGCGGCACGCAATCTTCCGCCGCCTCGGCCGTGAACAAGCTCGCGGTGCGGCTTGCGGCCGGCAGCGACCGGCTCGCCGAGCTCGTGCGCAAGGAGCAGGATCTCGCGGCCGAGGCCGAGGCGCTCGACAAGGCGATCACCACGGCGGTGTCCAAGCAAGCCGCGCAACGCGACGTCGCGGCCGAGCAGCGCAGCCGCGCGCGGATCGCGGCGATCGCGAGCGAGCGCGCCGTGTTGCAGAAGACGCTCGCCGTCGAGTTTCCCGACTATGCCTCGCTCTCCAATCCACTGCCGCTCGCGGTGAAGGACATCCAGCCGTTGCTGTCGGCCGATGAAGCGATGACGATCTATTCCGTCGTGGACAAGCAGGGCTATGTCATCGCGATCACGCGCGAGGGCGTCGACTGGAAGGAGATTCCGCTCGGCGCGGACGCGCTGGCGCGGAAAGTGTCGGCGTTCCGCAAGGGGCTCGACGTCGGCAAGGCACACGATGCCTCCGGCAAATCCGGCCTGTTCGACCTCGCGCTCGCCAACGAGCTCTATGTCGCGCTGCTCGGCCCGGTCGAGGCGCTGACGAAAGACAAGCGCAGCCTGCTGGTAGTGCCGTCGGCCGCACTGACCGCGTTGCCGTTTCATCTGCTCGTCACGGAGAGGCCGCAAGCTGCGATCCCGGACAAGCTCGAAGGGTATCGCAACGCCGCCTGGCTGTTGCGGCGTCAGGCCGTCTCGGTGCTGCCGTCGGTGATCAGCCTGAAATCGCTGCGGGCCTTTGCGCGCAAGGATCAAGGCGTCAAGCCAATGACCGGCTTCGGCGATCCCGTGTTCAACCCCGCAGTCGAAGGGCCGGCCGATCGTCGCGCCGCGAGCGGCAAGGTCGCCGCGCGCAGCATCGCGACGATTGCCTATACCGACTTCTGGCGCGGCGCCGGCGTCGACCGTGCGCGGCTTGCGCAAGCGTTGCCGCAACTGCCTGACACTGCCGACGAACTCAACGCGGTGGCCAGGGATGTCGGCGCGGGCGAGGTCGACATCCATCTCGGCCGCGACGCCAGCGAAACGACGCTCAAGCGTGCAGCGCTTGCTCAATACAGCATCATCTACTTCGCCACCCACGGTCTTGTCGCCGGCGACGTCAAGGGACTGGGCGAGCCTTCGCTCGCGCTCTCCATTCCCGATCAGCCCTCCGAGCTCGACGACGGTCTTCTCACCGCGAGCGAAGTCGCCCAGCTCAAGCTCAATGCGGATTGGGTGGTGCTGTCGGCCTGCAACACCATCGCAGGCGACAAGCCCGGCGCAGAGGCCCTGTCGGGATTGGCGCGCTCGTTCTTCTATGCCGGCGCTCGCGCGCTGCTGGTCTCGCATTGGGCAGTGGATTCGGAAGCTGCCACCCGCTTGACCACGTCGACATTCGCTCTGCTCAAAAACGAACCAGGAATCGGTCGTGCCCAAGCGTTGCGCCGCGCCATGTTGACGTATCTCGACGACGCCTCGTCGCCGCGCAATGCCTATCCTGCGATGTGGGGACCGTTCGCACTGATCGGCGAGGGTGAGGTACGATAGACCGCCCAAGGGAATTGTGCGTCGCAATAACCCCCGATAACGTCGAAACGCGCATTTGGTTGCGCGATCATTCGTGATTTTTTGATGCGCCTGCTCAGAGCTGACATGCGCGACGTTTGGCGCGGTCCTTGAATAAACCAAATCCTGCGGGATCGGCTTGGCAACGCCAGCGTTCATCAGTATTAGGTCGCCCAACCTAGGCTGGATGGCCTATTATTCACGGTGACCGCGACGGCGCCAAAGCATGACCGCGCTAAGTGTCGCGGGTTCTAGGAGGATATTTCGTGCAAGAGACGGGCGTGCGCAACGGTGCCTTCGGTGCCGACAAATTCGGCTTAAAGAATCTCAAACAGGTTCACTGGAACCTCGGCGCACCGCAGCTTTATCAATACTCACTCTCCGCGGGCGAGGCGGTGCTGTCCGCCGACGGCGCGCTCTGCGCCGACACCGGCGAGTTCACGGGCCGCAGCCCCAAGGACAAGTTCACGGTCCGTGACGCCACCACCGACAAGAAGATGTGGTGGGCCGGCAACCAGTCGATCACCGCGGAGCAGTTCGAGACGCTCTATCAGGACTTCCTCAAGCACGCCGAAGGCAAGAGCCTGTTCGCGCAGGACCTCTACGGCGGCGCTGATCCGGCCTACCGGATCAAGACCCGCGTGTTCACCGAGCTCGCCTGGCATTCGCTGTTCATCCGCACGCTGCTGATCCGCCCCGAGGCGGGCGAGCTGTCGACCTTCACGCCCGAGCTCACCATCATCGACATGCCGAGCTTCCGCGCCGATCCGAAGCGCCACGGCTGCAAGTCGGAGAACGTCGTCGCGATCGACTTCGCCCGCAAGATCGTGCTGATCGGCGGCTCCTACTATGCCGGCGAGATGAAGAAGTCGGTCTTCACCACGCTGAACTACTATCTGCCCGAGCGCGGCGTGATGCCGATGCACTGCTCGGCCAATGTCGGCGCCAACGGCGATGCCGCGATCTTCTTCGGGCTATCAGGCACCGGCAAGACCACGCTGTCGGCCGACCCGAACCGCACCCTGATCGGTGACGACGAGCACGGCTGGGGACCCAACGGCGTCTTCAATTTCGAAGGCGGTTGCTATGCCAAGTGCATCAAGCTGTCGAAGGAAGCCGAGCCCGAGATCTACGCCGCCTCGACGCGCTTCGGCGCGGTGCTCGAGAACTGCGTGCTCGACGAGGACACCCGCGTTGTGGACTTCGACGACGGCTCCAAGACCGAGAACACCCGCTCGGCCTATCCGCTCGACTTCATCCCGAACGCTTCGCGCACCGGCCGCGCGCCGCAGCCGAAGAACGTGGTGATGCTCGCCGCCGACGCCTTCGGCGTGCTGCCGCCGATCGCAAAGCTGTCGCCGGCGCAGGCGATGTATCACTTCCTGTCCGGCTACACCGCCAAAGTCGCGGGCACCGAGCGCGGTCTCGGCAACGAGCCGCAGCCGGAATTCTCGACCTGCTTCGGCTCGCCCTTCCTGCCGCTCGATCCATCCGTCTACGGCAACATGCTGCGCGACCTGATCGCCCAGCACAATGTCGATTGCTGGCTGGTCAACACCGGTTGGACCGGCGGCAAATACGGTGTCGGCTCGCGCATGCCGATCAAGGTGACCCGCGCGCTGCTGACCGCAGCCCTCGACGGTTCGCTTCGCAACGTCGAATTCCGCACCGACAAGTATTTCGGCTTCGCAGTCCCGACCGCGCTGCCGGGCGTGCCGAGCGAAATCCTCAACCCGGTCAACACCTGGAAGGACAAGGACGAGTTCGACAAGACCGCCCGCGCGCTGGTCGGCATGTTCCAGAAGAACTTTGCCAAGTTCGAAGCCCAGGTCGACGCCGAAGTGCGCGCGGCCGCGCCGGACGTGAAGCTGGCGGCGGAGTAGGTTCGCCGCGTTTGAAATGCAAAAGGGCGGCCGCGAGGCCGCCCTTTTGTTGGTGGGGCTTGTGTGAGCCCCGGCGTAAGCCACACACTCGGTGTCGTCCCGGCGAAGGCCGGGACCCATACCGCGTGATCTCTCGAGGGAGTGCGGTGCGAGTACCGGCGAAGAAAACGTCACTACAAATCTTCGCCAAACTGCTCCCTGTGGTTATGGGTCCCGGCCTTCGCCGGGACGACGCGGTGGAGGTAGCCGTGCTCACGCCTTGAAATACGCAATCTGCGTCGTGGTCGCGAGCAGCCGTCCGTTCGGCGACCACAGCTCGGCGTTCTGGTCGGCGTAGCTCTTGTGCATGATCTTTGAATCGGCGGTCGCCAGCACGCGCGTGATGTCCTCGGCCGCGAGCTCTTCGCTGTCGGTGTGGAAATAGGTCGTCAGCGACACCGTGCCGAACGGCACCAGCTCGCGCCGCGCGTGGAAGATGCGGCCGAAGAAGGCGTCCGACATCGACATCAGCGACAGCATGTCGAGCCTGCGCGGGGTGCGGTCGCTGATCCAGATTTTCGAATAGGTGCTGGCAAGCTCGGCCTGCGGCGGGCCGATCCGCATCTCGCCCTCGACGAAGCGGAATTCATACTGGTTGGCCCAGGACGCCGAGAGTTTCGGGAATGGCAGCGTCTCTTCGAACGGCTTTGCGTCCGGGACCGTCGCCACCCTGTGCTCCCAGGACGGCCGCCGCTCGGCGAACACCGCGGTGGCGAGCGTCGCGACCTCGCCCCCGCCCTGCGACAGTTCGACGCTCCAGTGCTGGCTGGAACGGTTGGCCTTCACCAGCCGCAAATCGAGATCGAACGGCCCCTTGGCGATCGGGGCGCAGTAATTGACGGTGACGGCGAGCGGATCGCCGGCGGCTTGCGGATGCTCGATCAGCGCGCGCAAAATGGTCGCGGCGGTGGCGCCGCCGAACGGCCCGACGAAGGCCCAGTAATCGTCGCTGGTGTGCCCCTGCCAGCTGGAGTCACCGGCGGTGATGCGGGTGGCGTCGTCGAACGGGTGCGGGAGCTTGGCGTGCATCGGAGGTCCTCGGTGTCTCCCCGACCGTCATTGCGAGCGCAGCGAAGCAATCCAGAGTCTTTCCGCGGAGACAGTCTGGATTGCTTCGCTGCGCTCGCAATGACGGTGTGGTCACGGCGTCCGTATCGCTGGCGCCGCCTTGGGGATGATGACGATCATATCATCATCCCCGTCCCGAGATGCAATAACCTCGCAGGTAACGCCGATTTCACACTGCGGAAAATCAGCCCGCGACGTCGCGCAGGTTTGGCAGGAGCGGCGTGGTCGGATTGACCGGCACGTTCCAGATCTCCTCGGCATATTCGCGGATGGTGCGGTCGGAGGAGAACCACGCCATGCGCGCGACGTTGAGGATGGAGGCGCGCGTCCAGGCCGGCGCCACCTGCCAGCGCGCATCGACCGAACGCTGCGCCTCGTAATAGGAATCGAAATCGGCGCTGACCATGTAATGGTCGAGATAGCGCAGCGCGTGCGCGATGGATTCGAAGCGGCCGGGGTCGCCGGGCGAGAACTCGCCGGCGCCGACCGCATTGATGGCGCGCTGGAGCTTTGGCGAATTGCGGATCACGTCGGAGGCATCCAGCCCCTGCTTGCGCCGGATCATGACGTCGCCGGCCTCCATGCCGAAGATCGCGATGTTCTCGTTGCCGACGTGGTCGCGGATCTCGATATTGGCGCCGTCGAGGGTGCCGATGGTGATGGCGCCGTTGAGCGCCAGCTTCATGTTGCCGGTGCCGGACGCTTCCATGCCGGCGGTCGAGATCTGCTCGGACAGGTCGGCCGCGGGGATGATCACTTCCGCGAGGCTGACATTATAGTCGGGCAGGAAGACGACCTTCAGCTTGCCGCCGATCGCGGGATCGTTGTTGACGACATCCGCGACGTCGTTGATCAGCTTGATGATCAGCTTGGCGTATTTGTAGCTCGCCGCCGCCTTGCCGGCGAAGATCTTCACCCGCGGCACCCAATTGCCGTTGGGATCGTCCTTGATTGACTGGTACAGCGCGACCGTCTCGATGACGTTGAGCAGCTGGCGCTTGTATTCGTGGATGCGCTTGATCTGCACGTCGAACAACGCGCTGGGATCGACCTTGATGCCGAGCCGCTCGCCGATCAGCCGCGCCAGGGCCGTCTTGTTGTGATGCTTGACGGCACGGAATTTCTTCTGGAATTCCACGTCGCTGGCGCGCGCCTCGATCAGCGAGAGCTGCGTCGGATCGTCGAGCACGGCCTCGCCGCAGGTCTCGCGCAACAGGTCGGTCAGCTTCGGGTTTGCCAGCATCAGCCAGCGGCGGAAGGTGATGCCGTTGGTCTTGTTGGTGATGCGGCCGGGATAGAGATGGTTGAGATCGTGGAACACGGTCTCGCGCATCAGGTCCGAATGCATCGCCGAGACGCCGTTGATGCGGTGCGAGCCGACGAAGGCGAGCTGGCCCATGCGCACGCGGCGGCCGCTCTTCTCGTCGATCAGCGAGACCGAGGCGCGGAAGTCGATGTCACCGGGGGCGCGGGCCTCGGCGAGCGCCAGATGCTGGACGTTGATGCGGTAGATGATCTCCAGATGCCGCGGCAACAGGCGCTCGAACAGCTCGACCGGCCAGGTCTCCAGCGCTTCGGGCAGCAGCGTGTGATTGGTGTAGGAGAGCGTGGCGACCGTGATCTTCCACGCCTCGTCCCAGCGGAAATTGTGCAGGTCGACCAGGATCCGCATCAGCTCGGTGACGGCGAGGCTCGGATGGGTGTCGTTGAGCTGCACCGCGACCTTCGACGACAGGCTGCGGAGCTGGCCGTCGGACGACAGATGCCGCTTGACGAGATCCTGGAGCGAGGCCGAGACGAAGAAATATTCCTGGCGCAGCCGCAGCTCGCGGCCCGCCGGGCTCTCGTCGTTCGGATAGAGGAATTTGCAGATCGCTTCGGCGCGCGATTGCTCGGCGCTGGCGCTGACATAGTCGCCCTTGTTGAAGGCGTCGAGCTTCAGCGGATCGGGCGAGCGCGCCGACCACAGGCGGAGCGCATTGACGTGCTGGCCGCGCCAGCCGACGATCGGCGTGTCATAGGCGATCGCCTGCACGGTCTCGCCCGGATGCCAGATCGCGCGGTCGCGGCCCTTGTCGTCGACATGCTCGACGCCGCCGCCGAAATGAATGTTGTAGATCACTTCCGGCCGCTGCAATTCCCAGGGATTGCCGAAGCCGAGCCACTCGTCCGGATATTCCTGCTGCCAGCCTTGGTTGATGATCTGGCGGAACAGGCCGTAATCGTAGCGGATGCCGTAGCCGATTGCGGGGATCGAGAGCGTCGCCATGCTCTCCATGAAGCAGGCGGCGAGCCGCCCGAGGCCGCCATTGCCGAGCGCAGCGTCCGGCTCGCATTTGCGCAGTTCAGGCAGAGAGACGCCGAGATCGCCGAGCGCGACCTCGAAGATCTTGAGCAGCCCCATATTGTTGAGCGCATCGGTGAAGAGGCGGCCGATCAGGAATTCGAGCGAGAGATAATAGACGCGCTTGCGCCCCGCGTCGTAGCTGTGCTTCTCGGCCGTGAGCCAGCGATGCACGATGCGGTCGCGCAGCGCGAGCGCCGCGGCCTGGTACCAGTCGTGCCTGGTCGCCATGCCGGCGTCCTTGCCAATGGCAAGACGCAGCTTCGCCAGGATCGCGCCCTTGATCTCGGCCAGCGCGAGCTCGTCAATGGGCTGGCCGGAGGCGGCAAAATTGGGCTGGAACGATTGATCTTGCAAGGCCGTCACTTCCTGGTCGACAGAAACACCACTAACCCTACGCGTCTTGCCTCTGCACCGGAACTGTCGCCGGTGCGGCCGTGCACTGCGCCGGCGTAAATTTATGCAAGGAACGGGCCGATTTGGGAACCCGGACGAGCACGGAGAAGCGTGGATTTGGTGCTAGCATGGCGACCAATTCAGCCATCAGTGTGGAGGAGATGCGCCATGAGACTGCTGATCGAAATCGCCGCTGCGGCCCTGCTCGTCGTCTGCATCTCCGCCTCCAGCGCTGCGTTTGCTGCCGGCAAATCCAGCCGCAGCGCCGACGGTTTGAGCTGCGGCTTCACCGTCCCGCAAAACGCAACGCCAGCCGCCCGCTGCGCCGCGATCAAGCGCCAATGCGGCGGCAAGTTTTACGCCAATGCGTGCGGGGACAGGTTGATATCGGCGGCGAATTGAGGCGGCTGACTTGCTAAGAAGATGGTGTCGTCCCGGCGAAGGCCGGGACCCATAACCACCGCTGTCAGAGAAGATGCGAGAGATCGCGCCAATCCGGATTTTCTTGCTCGATCAAGCGAATCTTCCAGTCGCGTCGCCACTCCTTCAGCGCCTTCTCGCGCGCGATCGCTTCGGATGGCGAAGCATAGGTCTCAACGTAAACAAGTCGCGTCACGCCGTACTTGCTGACGAACTTTGAACCGCGTCCCGAGCGATGCAATGACAGGCGATTGCTGAGGTCGTTGCAGATGCCGACGTATAGCGTGCCGTAGCGCCGGCTCGCGAGGATGTAGACGTAGTACGCGTCTGGTGCATTCATTGCTGAGCGCCCATTTCCGAAACGTCGAACAGCGGTGGTTATGGGTCCCGGCCTTCGCCGGGACGACATTGTAGAGGCGTCGGAACAAATTAAGAACACTTTAACAAGTCTTTGATATATCATTGTGATTCGGCGCGTTGCCGATACAACATCTAGCGTCTGTCCGACTTTGCGAGGACTACATGTCCACCATTGCCTTCGACCAGTTTGCCCTCACCCGCATCGCCGATTTCGCGCGCTCGCTGTCGCGGCTGCATCAGGCGGCGCGGCGCCAGAGGATCGATGACGACCAGCTCGACCGCGAGTTCAACGCGGTGTGCCAGTCGATCTGGGGCTACACCATCGACGACATCAGCGACGATCTGTTCGCGGTCGAGGATCATCTGTTCCTCGACACGCTGGACGAAGCGCATGCGCGCATCTTCGCGGCCGAGCAGGGCTATGACCTCGTTGGCGATCAGGGCATGCTGACCGACTGGTGGGGTTTCTGCTGGATGATCCTGGCCGAGAAGCGCGGGCTGCTGACTCAGGAAAACCGCGCCGCCGCCCGCGCGGCGATCGAGGAGAAATATCTGGCGGCGCCGAATGTGATCGGGGTGATTATCGGGAGGTGACTCTCCATCCTCGTCATTGCGAGCCAACGGGTCCGCGCAAAGCGCGGCCCGATGACAGGCTCCGCGAAGCAATCCAGAATCCTTCCGCGGAGGGATTCTGGATTGCTTCGTCGCAAGTGCTCCTCGCAACGGCGGCTTGGTTACAGTCGGGTCCTAATCCAGCCCCGCCCGCTTCGCCGGCTTCGCCTGCGTCTTCGGCACGGTCACATCAGGCAGCGCTTCGCGCACGATCTCGGCCGACGCCGGCGCATCTGCCGCCACCGTCTCTGCGCGCACCGGTGCCACCTTCATCTCGCCGAGCCGCGCACGGACCTGTGCGGTGAGGCCGGGATAGGAGGCGACCGGGGTGAACTCCGCGGTCTGCTCCATGCCGAGGCGGACGCCGGTATAGGCGACGAGGCCATCGCTGGTCGCGATCACGTCGCCAGCTTTCAGCGAAGAATCCAGCGCGAGATCGACCGGGGCGAGGCCGACCGGCTCGCGGCCGTTGCAGGTGCAGTCCGCGCGCAGCGCCTTGCGATAGGCGAATGCGTTCTCGCTGTCGGCGTAACGCTCGCCGGTCTGCGAAGCGGCGCCGTCGATCGAGGAGCCGAAATAGACCTTTGTCGCGGTGGCAGGACAGAACGCCTGACACATCTGGGCGGGCGAGGTGAGGCCGCGCATCAGCGGAAAATATTTGCCGTCGCAGCTGCGCACGCAGAACGCCGGGCCCGAGCCGCCGGCGGCCGCCGCGCGTGTCGGCGGCACATACTGGGCTGCGGGATTCGGCTGGCCGGTGAAGGGATCGGCGTAGGAGTTCGTCTGCTGCGGCACCTCGCGCTGCGGCCGTTGCTGCTGCATGCCGCCGAAGAAGAAGTCGAACAGGCCTTCAGCCGAAACCGGGGCGGGAGCTGCAAGCAGCGGTGCTGCCAGGGTGGCGGCCACAAGCATCGCGCGACGCCGCCGGCGCGCATGGGGCATGACTGTACGCAATGCTGGCTCCACCCGACGCTACTGAACCGGCCGGGACCATCAGGTCTCAGCACATGATCCACCCTAATGCAGGATGGTAAATGAGCAGTTGAGCGGAGGCGGATTCAAGTCGAGGCCGTGACCTCTTCAAGGCCAGGCACAGCTTCCGGCGGATCGTTGCTTCCGGGCCACGCCCGGGCATGGACGGCCGGGACGGTTTCGCGGCCTCAAGCCTTCAAAAACTCCGACGCCTTGTACAGCGAGCGGAACGGCAGGCCGGCCGCGCCGAAGGTGTCGGTGGCGCCTTCCTCGCGGTCGACCATGGTCAGCACCAGCACCACCTCGGCACCGGTCTCGCGCACGGATTCCACCGCCTTCATCGCCGAGCCGCCGGTCGTGGTGACGTCCTCGACGATCACGACGCGCTTGCCTTGAAGCGTCTCGCCCCTGGGCAGGCCTTCGATCGCGAGCTTGGCGCCGTGCTCCTTCGGCTTCTTGCGCACGAAGAACGCCGCGATCGGATGGCCCTTGATCCATGAGATCTGCGCCAGCGCGCCGGCGAGCGGCACCGCACCCATCTCGAGCCCGCCGATGAAATCGAGATTGTCGTCCTTCAGCGCCTCATAGGTCAGCTCGGCGAGCAGCGTCGCGCCTTCGGGGTCGAGCATGGTCGGCTTGAGGTTGAAGTAGAAATCGCTCTTGCGGCCCGACGCGAGCGTCACCTCGCCGCGGCCGAAGGAGCGCCGGCGGATGATTTCGAACAGGCGGGCGCGGGAGGCTGATTTCGACACGGCGGTCCCTCGGGAGCGTTTTTGGAAGTGGCGGAATTTATCCGCGACGGCCGCGACATTCCAGAGGGGACCGGCCCAGTCAACAGGGATCGGCCGACGATCGGCCATCCCGGACCGCCGGTTGTGGGGGCGCAGCCTCCTGGAGTAGGTGAGGGCTCATGCCTTTTGGGGAAGGAAACGACGCATGACCATCGAGCTGCACACCTGGAACACGCCGAACGGCCGCAAGATCTCGGTTGCGCTGGAGGAAATGGGGCTGCCCTACAAGGTGATCCCGGTGAACATCACCAAGGGCGAGCAGATGGCGCCGGAGTTCCTGAAGCTCTCCCCCAACAACAAGATCCCTGCGATCGTCGATCCCGAGGGGCCGGACGGCAAGCCCGTCAGCATCTTCGAATCCGGCGCGATCCTGCTCTATCTGGGTGAAAAGACCGGCAAATTCCTGCCGAAATCGCTTACGGGTCGTATCCCGGTCTACGAATGGCTGATGTGGCAGATGGGCGGCTTCGGCCCGATGCCCGGCCAGGTGCACCATTTCATCGCGCTCGAGAACGAGCAGGACCGCGCCTACGGCCTGAAGCGCTTCATGGCCGAGACCCGCCGGCTCTACGGCGTGCTCGACCGCCGGCTGGCGGACCGCGACTTCGTCGCCGGCGACCTCTCGGTTGCCGATTTTGCCATCCTGGGCTGGGCCTGGCGCCACCCTCGCCACAAGGTTGAGCTGGCGGATTTCCCCAACGTCAAGCGCTGGTACGAGGCCCTGATGGCCCGGCCGGCGGTGAAGCGGGGAATGGACGCGAAGCTGGATTGATCGAGGAAGCTGTCATCGCCCGCCTTGTGCGCACTCGCGCACTGGGGCGGGCGATCCAGTATTCCAGAGGCGGCGGAGATTGAGCCGAGAAGTCTCGGCGTACTGGATGCCCCGGTCAAGCCGGGGCATGACAGTGTGCCTCACACCCTCTTCGCTTCCACCGCCATCCTGACCGCAAGCCCGGCCAGCACCGTGCCCATCAGCCAGCGCTGCACCAGCATCCAGCTCGGCCGGTTCGCCAGGAACAGCGCGATCGAACCTGCCGCGAGCGCGATCATCGCGTTGACGCTGACGCTGATCGCGATCTGGATCGCCCCCAGCACCACCGACTGCGTCAGCACGCTGCCGGCTGCGGGATCGATGAACTGCGGCAGCAGCGCCAGATACAGCATCGCGATCTTCGGGTTGAGCAGGTTGGTGACTAAGCCCATCGCGAACAATTTGCGCGGGCTGTCGATCGCGAGCGTCTTCACCTGGAACGGCGAGCGCCCGCCGGGCTTCACCGCCTGCCAGGCCAGCCAGAGCAGATAGCCGGCGCCGGCAAAGCGCAGCGCGTCATAGGCAAAGGGAATGGCGAGCAGGAGCGCCGTGATGCCGAACGCCGCGCACAGCATGTAGAACACGAAGCCGAGCGCCACGCCGCCGAGCGAGACGATACCCGCGGCGGGCCCCTGCGTGATCGAGCGCGAGATCAGGTAGATCATGTTCGGTCCCGGCGTGAGCACGAGGCCGAGGCAGACGAGGGCGAAGCCGAGCAGGGCTGGGGTGTGGGGCATGGGTGAACCGGTGCGGGAGACGGCACGGTTCTAATCCCCCCCCCCCCGGTGGTGCCATCGCGCAATTGCTCGGAGGACAATTGGATTCCGCCTCACCTCCGGTGTCGTCCCGGCGAAGGCCGGGACCCATAACCACGAAATCGAGTTGGGCGAGGACTGCCAACTAACATCTCGCGCCACAACTTCTCCCTGGGGGTATGGGTCCCGGCCTTCGCCGGGACGACACCTGAGATGAAAGCCGCCTCTAATGCGCCTCGTCCCAGTTGTTCGCCGCGCGCGCATCGACGTGCAGCGGCACCGACAGAAGCACGGCCGGGAACGGCGCGTCCTGCATAACGTGCTGCACAACCGGCAGCGTCGCCTCGACCTCGGCGTCCGGCACCTCGAAGATCAACTCGTCGTGCACCTGGAGCAGCATCTGCGCCGAGAGCTTCTTCTCGGCGAGTGCATCCTCCACGCGCGTCATGGCACGGCGGATGATGTCGGCGGCGGTACCCTGGAGCCGGGCGTTGATCGCGGCGCGCTCGTTGAAGGCGCGCACCGAGGCGTTCGAGGCCTTGATGTCGGGATAGTGGCACTTGCGGCCGAACAGCGTGGTGACATAGCCGTGGCTCCGGCAGAAATCCCGCGTCTCGTCCATATAGGCGCGGATGCCGGGGAAGCGTTCGAAGTACTTCTTGATGTAGGCCGAGGCCTCCTCGCGCGCGATGCCGAGCTGGTTGGCGAGGCCGAAGGCCGAGATGCCGTAGATGATGCCGAAATTGATCGCTTTCGCGCGGCGGCGGATCTCGCTCGGCATGCCCTTGATCGGCACGCCGAACATTTCCGACGCGGTCATGGCGTGAATGTCGAGACCGTCGCGGAACGCCTGCTTCAGCACGGGGATGTCGGCGATCTCCGCCAGCAGCCGCAGCTCGATCTGCGAATAGTCGGCGGAGACCAGCTTGTGCTCGGGCGTCGCGATGAAGGCGCGGCGAATCTTGCGGCCGTCCTCGGTGCGCACCGGGATGTTCTGCAAATTCGGCTCGTTCGACGACAGCCGGCCCGTCGTCGTCGCGGCCAGCGCGTAGGTCGTGTGCACGCGATGGGTGTGCGGATTGACGTAGGTCGGCAGCGCGTCGGTGTAGGTCGATTTCAGCTTGGAGACCTGGCGCCACTCCAGAATCTTCTTCGGGAGGTCGTGGCCCTGCTCGGCGAGCTCGTCGAGTACCTGCGCGGTGGTCGACCACGCGCCGGTCTTGGTCTTGGTGCCGCCCGGCAGGCTCATCTTGCCGAACAGGATGTCGCCGATCTGTTTGGGGCTGCCGACATTGACCGGCTCGCCCGCGATCTCCTGGATCTCGGCCTCGACGCGCGCCGCGGTCTGGGCGAAATCGCCCGACAGCCGCGACAGCACCTGACGGTCGATGGAGATGCCGCGCCGCTCCATGCGCGCGAGCACCGCGACCAGCGGCCGTTCCAGCGTCTCGTAGACCGCGGTCATGTGCTCTGCGATGAGGCGCGGCTTCAGCACGCGCCAGACGCGCAAGGCCATGTCGGCGCCTTCCGCCGACAGCGGCGCGGCCTTGTCGATCGGCACCTGGTCGAAGGTGATCTTGCCCTTGCCGCTGCCGAGCAGCTCGCCCTCCTTCAGCATGGCGTGGCCGAACCAGCGCTCGGCGAGCGATTCCAGCCCGTGCGAGCCGCGGCCGGCGTCGAGCACATAGGAGATCAGCTGAGCGTCGTCGGTGTTGCGCAAGGTAATGCCGTGCTGCGCCAGCATGACGGCGGTGAACTTGACGTCGAAGCCGATCTTGAGAATGCCTGATGATTCTAGCACCGGCCGCAACGCGTCGATCGCGTCGGCATGCTTGACCTGGTCGGGCGCGAGGCCGGCGTCGAACAGGCCGGCGCCGCCGCCGGACTGCTTGTGCGCCAGCGGCACGTAACAGGCATCGTTCGGCGCGAGCGCCAGTGCAACGCCGCAGAGATCGGCCTGCATCGGATCGATGGAGTTGGCACGGATCTCGATCGCGACATGGCCGGCATCGTGGATGCGCGCGATGAAGGCGTTCAATTCGGCGAGCGTCTTGATGGTCAGGTACTTGGCGCGGTCGACCGGAAGCTTGCGTAGCGCCTCCTCGCGCGCGGCGGCGAGCGAGATCGGCGCGCCCTTGACGCTGGCCGACTTGTCGCCTTTGTCGCCGCCCGTCGCCGTCGCGGCGGGGGTGGCGAAGAGATCGCCGGAGGCCTCGGACGGTTTTGCTTTCGCCGCGCCGTCGCCGCCCCTGGCGCCGCTGCTGTTCGACGCATCGGCATCGACATTCGCCGGATCGATCTGCGAATAGTCCGCGACGCGGCGCGTCAGCGTCGTGAATTCCATCGCCTTCAGGAAGGCGATCAGCTTGCGCGCATCGGGCTCGTGGACGGCGAGGTCGTCGAGCGGCACCTCCAGCTCGACCTTGTCGTCGAGCAGCACGAGTTTGCGGGAGATCCGCGCCTTCTCGGCGTTCTCGATCAGCGCCTCGCGGCGCTTGGGCTGCTTGATTTCGGTGGCCCGGAACAGGAGCTGCTCGAGGTCGCCATATTCGACGATCAGCTGCGCCGCGGTCTTGATGCCGATGCCGGGCACGCCGGGCACGTTGTCGGTGGAATCGCCGGCAAGCGCCTGCACCTCGACCACCTTCTCCGGCGGAACGCCGAACTTCTCGATCACCTCGGGAACGCCGATGCGGCGATCCTTCATGGTGTCGTACATCGTAATCTTGTCGTTCACGAGCTGCATCAGGTCCTTGTCGGAGGACACGATGGTCGTGGTGGCGCCGCGCTCGGTGGCCTGCCGCGCATAGGTCGCGATCAGATCGTCGGCCTCGAAGCCGCCCTGTTCCAGGCAGGGCAGGTCGAAGGCGCGCACGGCCTCGCGGATCAGCGCGAATTGCGGGATCAGATCGTCAGGCGCCGGTGGCCGGTGCGCCTTGTACTCGGGGTAGATCTTGTTGCGGAACGTGACCTCCGACTTGTCGAACACGATGGCCAGATGCGTCGGCCGGTTGTCGGCCGGCATGTCGCGCAAAAGCTTCCACAGCATGTTGCAGAAGCCGAGCACGGCGTTGACCTGAAGGCCATCCGACTTGCGGTTCAGTGGCGGCAGCGCGTGATAGGCGCGGAAGATGTAGCCGGAACCGTCGACCAGGAAGATGTGGTCGCCCTTGCCGGCCGCCTTGGCGGCGACCGGTTTGGCAGCAGCTGGCGCAGCGGCCTTGGTCTCGCCGGCTTTGGGCGCAGCCTTGGTGTCAGCTTTGGCGGTGGTCTTCGGGGATGTCTTGGGCATGGCCGCAATGTATGAATTTTTGCGAGCTTTGACAGCCTTGGGAGGGGGATTTTTGGGCTGATGGCGCCGCTATCCCCACCGTCATTCCCCGCGAAAGCGGGGGATCCAGTACGCCGCGGCTTCTCGGCTTAATCACTGGCGTCTCGGCGTACTGGGTCGCCCGGTCAAGCCCGGCGACGACAGCGTGGCTACTCCGCCGCCTGCAACCGCACGCCCGCCTTCTTCGGCGCGATCCAGAATGCATCCGGCCGTTCGAACAGGAAATTGGCACCGAGCCGCCGGGCCAGCTGCCAGATCGCGAGCGAACCGAACACGCCGGCGATGGTGACGATCAGCGACACCGTGCCGATGTCGGGAATGATTCCCGTGCGCAGCAGCAGCGTTCGCGTCGCCGCCATCGGCAGGAAGAAGGCGAGATAGATCACGATCGAATGCTCGCCGCAGAAGCGGAAGAAGTTCAGCCACTGCGCGCGCGCGAGCAGCGTGCCCATGGTGATGATGGCGCAGGCCCCTGCAAAGCCGAGCACGAGTGAGACGATCTTCCATTCGCTGGCGCCGACTGCGACGAGGCCGGCATTGACCAGCGCCCAGGTCGCGAGTGCTGCGAGTGCGGGCGCAGGATGGTTGCGCGCGCGATCCGACAGCGCGAACACGTAGGGCGCGAACAGGTAGCCGGAATAGAAATAGACGAAGCGTGCGCAGAACTCGTCGATCGCGGTCCAGCCGGTCGCGATGCGCGCCGTCTCCAGCGCGGCGGCGACGAGCCAGATCGCGAGCGGCGGGACGCGTCGTGTCAGTTTGGTGACGACGAAGAAGACCGGCAGCAGATAAATGAACCAGAGCGTGCCGAACGGCTCGATGAAGGATTCGAGGTATAAGAGGCCCACCTCGCGCCAGCTCGTCTCCGCCGCGAAGGCGGGCGCCTTGAAGCCGAACTGGATTGTCACCCAGACGACATAGAAATAGGCGAAATGCACCACCTTGCGGTCGAGATAGGTTCGCCAGTCGCGGTCGATCACCAATGACAGGAACAGGCCCGAAATCAGGAAGAAATCCGGCATCCGAAACGGCTTTGCAAAGGCCACGGCGACATGCATGAAACCGGTCCCGCCGGCGGCGAGCTCGACCCCCAGCACCGAATGCATCATCACGACCATGACGATGCAGATGCCCTTGGCATAGTCGACCCAGTCGACACGCGCGGCAGCCGGGGGCTTGAATCCCCCGCTCGCGGCGATTGTGCCGGTTGCTGCCATGGTGTCCCTTTTCGAGCCGTGTTCCGCCCGGTGCTGTCCGGGCGAGAGGCAGTGTGGAGCCTTGCGGCTTACGATTTCTTTACCGGTACAATTCGCGTGCCGGTTTTTGCGCGCGGACGGTTCCCTCGCCCCGGGAAAATGCTAAACCGCCCCATGTTGGGGTTTCGTTAACCAAGCCAAAACAGGGTTTTCCATGCGAATCGCGATGATCGGAACGGGCTATGTGGGACTGGTGTCCGGAGCCTGCTTTGCGGATTTCGGTCACGACGTCACCTGCGTCGACAAGGACGAGAAGAAGATCGCGGCACTCCATCGCGGCGAGATCCCGATCTACGAGCCCGGGCTCGACGAGCTGGTCGCGAGCAACGTCAAGGCCAAGCGGCTCGACTTCACCACCGACCTGTCGAAGCCGGTGGCGGATGCCGATGCCGTCTTCATCGCGGTCGGCACGCCGTCGCGCCGCGGCGACGGGCACGCCGATCTGTCCTATGTCTACGCCGCCGCGAAAGAGATCGCGCAGTCGCTGTCGGGCTTCACCGTCGTGGTGACGAAATCGACCGTGCCGGTCGGCACCGGCGACGAGGTCGAGCGCATCATCCGCGAGACCAACCCCAAGGCCGACGTCGTCGTTGCCTCGAACCCCGAATTCCTGCGCGAGGGCGCGGCGATCCGCGACTTCAAGTATCCCGATCGCGTCGTGGTCGGCACCTCCGACGAGCGCGGCCGCAAGGTGATGGGCGATATCTATCGCCCGCTGTCGCTGAACCAGGCGCCGCTGATGTTCACGGAGCGCCGCACCGCCGAGATGATCAAATACGCCGCCAACGCGTTCCTCGCGACCAAGATCACCTTCATCAACGAGATCGCGGATCTCTCCGAAAAGGTCGGCGCCAACGTGCAGGAGGTCGCGCGCGGCATTGGCCTGGACAACCGCATCGGCACCAAGTTCCTGCACGCAGGTCCCGGCTTCGGCGGCTCGTGCTTCCCGAAGGACACCAAGGCGCTGATCAAGATCGCGCAGGACTACGACGTGTCCCTGCGCATCGTCGAATCCGTGCTCGCCGTCAACGAGAACCGCAAGCGTGCGATGGCGCGCAAGGTCAGCCAGGCGCTCGGCGGCTCGCTGCGCGGCAAGACCATCGCCGTGCTCGGCCTCACCTTCAAGCCCGACACCGACGACATGCGCGACGCGCCGTCGATCCCGCTGGTGACCGGCCTGATCGACATGGGCGCCAAGGTCAAGGCCTTCGATCCCGTCGGGATGGAGCAGGCGAAGGGCGAACTGCCCAGCATCATTTATTGCGAGGACGCCTATTCCTGCGCGGAAGGCGCCGATGCGCTCGTCATCGTCACCGAATGGGTGCAGTTCCGCGCGCTGGATCTCGACCGGCTGAAGGCGACCATGGCGCAGGCCGTCATCGTCGATCTTCGCAACATCTACCGCCCCGAAGAGATGGAAGCGGCCGGCTTCACCTACGAGAGCATCGGCCGGCCGTCGGTGCAGGGCTGATAGCTACACATTGTTGTCATACCCCGCGAAGGCGGGGTATCCAGTAATCCGCGATCTTCGTGACAACCGGGATCCGAGTTTACTGGATCACCCGCATGCGCGGGTGATGACGGAAGCGAGATTTTGCCCCGCAACTTCGACACGCCCCTCCCGATCGATGCCGTGCTCGGCGATTTGTCGCGCACGCTCGAGGCACACAATGCTGCCGTGCTGGTGGCGCCGCCCGGCGCCGGCAAGACCACGCGCGTGCCGCTGGCGCTGCTCGATGCGCCCTGGGCCAAAGGCAAGAAGATCATCGTGCTGGAGCCGCGGCGCATCGCGGCGCGCGCCAGCGCCGACCGCATGGCCAAATCGCTCGGCGAGCGGGCAGGTGAGACCGTCGGTTATCGCGTCCGTTTCGGCTCGAAAATCTCGCGCGCGACACGCATCGAGGTCGTGACCGAAGGCATCTTCACCCGCCAGATCATGGACGATCCCGAGCTCTCCGGCGTTGCCGCCGTCCTGTTCGACGAATTCCACGAGCGTTCGCTCGACGCCGATCTCGGCCTTGCGCTGGCGCGCGACGCGCAAACCGGCCTGCGCGAGGATCTGCGCATTCTCGTGATGTCGGCAACGCTCGACGGCGCCCGCGTCGCAAGGCTGCTCGGCGAGGCCCCCGTCGTCGAAAGCGAGGGCCGCGCCTTTCCGGTCGAGACGCGTTATCTCGGCCGCAAGGCGGATGCGCCGATCGAGCGGCAGATGGCGGATGCGATCGCGTCTGCGCTGCGCGCCGACAGCGGTTCGGTGCTGGCGTTCCTGCCCGGCGCCGCCGAAATCCGCCGCACCCAGAATTTTCTGGCCGAGCGCGTGCAGGACGCCAGTATCGAGATCGTGCCGCTGTTCGGCGCGCTCGATGCCGCCGTGCAGGATCGCGCCATTGCGCCGGCGCCGAAGGGCACGCGCAAGGTGGTGCTGGCGACCTCGATCGCGGAGACCTCGCTCACCATCGAAGGCGTGCGCATCGTGGTCGATTCAGGGCTTGCCCGCGTGCCGCGCTACGAGCCCGATATCGGCCTGACGCGGCTCGAGACCGTTCGCGCCTCGCGCGCTGCGGTCGACCAGCGCCGCGGCCGCGCCGGCCGCACCGAGCCCGGCGTCTGCCACCGGCTCTGGGACGAGCCGCAGACGGCCTCGCTTGCGCCCTACACCCAGCCGGAAATCCTCAGCGCCGATCTGTCCTCGCTGGTGCTCGATCTGGCGCAATGGGGCGTGGCCGATCCCGCCGCGCTGTCGTTCCTCGACCCGCCGCCGCAGCCGGCCTGGAAGGAAGCGAAGAGCCTTCTCAGCGAGCTCAACGCGCTGGACGGCGACGGCCGCATCACCGCGGAAGGCAGGAGCCTGCGCGCGCTGGCATTGCCGCCGCGGCTGGCACGCATGATCGTGGACTCGCATCGCGCAGGCAGCGGCGAGGCCGCCGCCGAGATCGCTGCCATCCTCACCGAGCGCGGGCTCGGCGGCGACAGCGCCGATCTCGAGTACCGGCGCGATCAGTTCCGCCGCGACCGCTCGCCGCGCGCGTCGAGTGCGCGCGACCTCGCCCGGCGCTGGGCCTCGCAGGTCGCGGCGTCGGAGAAGGCGGGGCAGCAGGAAGATCTCTCGACCGGCCTGATGCTCGCCTATGCCTTTCCGGACCGTGTCGCCCGTAATCGCGGCAATGGCAGTTTCGTGCTTGCCAACGGCCGCGGCGCCGCCGTCGAGCAAACCTCGTCGCTCGCCCGCGCGCCCTATATCGCGATCGGCGAAATGACGGGCACGGCCGCGAGCGGACGCATCCTGCTCGCGGCGCAGATCACCGAGGACGACATCGAGCGGCATTTCGCCGAGCATATCGAGACCGTGGACGAGACCTCGTTCGACCGCGGCGCGATGGCGCTGCGCGCGCGGCGCAAGCGCGCGCTGCATGCGATCACGCTCTCTGAAGCGACGCTGGCCGTGTCGCCGTCGGAGGAGACTGCGCGCATCTTCGCCGATGGGCTGATCGCCGCGGGCCTCGACCGGTTGCCCTGGTCGAAGGCGGCCAAACAATGGCGCGACCGCGTGATGTTCCTGCGCAAGGCCGAAGGCGACAGCTGGCCCGATCTGTCCGACGACGGGCTGATCGCACGGCGCGACGACTGGCTGGTGCCCGCGCTCTACGACAAGATTGCGCTCAAGGATATCTCCGCCGGCGATCTCTCCGATGCGCTGATGGCGCTGTTGCCGTGGGAGATGCGCGCGCGGCTCGACCGCGAGGCGCCGACGCATTTCGAGGCGCCGACCGGCACCGTGCTCGCGATCGACTACGAGGCCGAGCAGGGCCCGACCATCGCGGTGCGGCTCCAGGAGCTGTTCGGGCTCAACACCCATCCGTCGATTGCGGCCGGCAAGGTGCCGCTGGTGCTGGAATTGCTGTCGCCGGCGCAACGCCCGGTGCAGGTGACGCGGGATCTCCCGGGCTTCTGGCGCGGCAGCTACGCCGCGGTGCGCTCCGACCTACGCGGCCGCTACCCGCGCCATCCCTGGCCGGAAGATCCGGCGAATGCACTGCCGACCCGGCGGGTCAAACCGCGCGGCACCTGAGAAATCACGAACCCGCATTAACCGTCCGCTCATCCTTTTCGTCAAAATGGCAATGGCCCGGCCGCAGCGTCACTCGCGGGCGGTCGTGTCGCGTGGTGAAATCGAGCTTTCCGGCTCGGAAGTGGTGTGATGCGTAACATAATGATCTTCGCGGCCATCATGATCGGTCTCGGCACCTTCATGGCGCAGATGGCGGACAGGATGAGCTCCGCCTCCGCCACGTCCGCGCCGCGCACGACGGTCGCGGTCGCAGCCACGGCCCCGGCCGGTGGCCGCAGCCTCGCCATTGGCCGCGACGGCCGCGGCCATTTCCAGACCGAGGGCCGGATCGATGGCCAGCGCATCGGCTTCATGGTCGACACCGGCGCCTCCGTGGTTGCGCTGAACGAGACCTCGGCCGCCCGCTTCGGCCTGCGTCCCTCGCGCAGCGAATACAACGCCACCGTCTCCACCGCCAACGGCACCATCAAGGCCGCGCGCACCCGCATCGCCATGCTGGAGGTCGGTGGCCTCGTCGTGCGCGACGTCGAGGCCATGGTGCTGCCGGACGAGGCGCTATCGGAAAACCTGCTCGGCCTCTCCTTCCTGTCCCGCCTGAAGCGTTTTGAGTACGCCAACGGCCAGATGGTGCTGGAGCAGTAAGGGCCTCCCAGGGCGCCTGCGACCGTATATTTCAAAAAACGTCTCTGTTTCGACCGCTGTCGCGGTCAGATTTTCCCTGTTACCAAACTGCCGCAATTATAAGCCACAAGCTGCCATTCCCGCCTTCCGCTGCGGCCTGGCATTCGCTAAGGCTGCATCAGATCCTGCCCCCATTCACGAGACCGTCTCAATGTTTCCCAAGCCGAAATCCGTCTTGTTGCCCAACACCTACGCCTTCGAATCCGAGCCGATGGTGAAACCCACGGGTTTTCGCGAATACGACGCGCGCTGGCTGTTCCAGAAGGAAATCAACCTGATGGGAATCCAGGCGCTCGGCATGGGGCTGGGCGCGCTGATCGCGGAACTCGGCGTCAAGCAGGAGATCGTCACCGGCCATGATTTCCGCGGCTATTCGGCCTCGATCAAATACGCGCTGATCTCCGGCCTGATGGCGGCGGGGTGCAAGGTGCACGACATCGGGCTGGCCGTGACGCCGATGGCCTATTTCGCGCAGTTCGACCTCGACGTGCCCTGCTGCGCGATGGTCACGGCCTCGCACAACGACAATGGCTGGACCGGCGTGAAGATGGGCGCCAACCGTCCGCTGACGTTCGGCCCGGACGAGATGACGCGGCTCAAGGAGATCGTGCTGGGCGCCGAGTTCAAGAACAAGGTTGGCGGCTCCTACCAGTTCCACGAGAATTATCCGGCGCGCTACATCGCCGATCTCACCAGCCGTCCGAAGCTGACGCGCAAGCTCAAGGTCGTCGCGGCCTGCGGCAACGGCACCGCCGGCGCATTCGCGCCGCAGGTGCTGGAGGCGATCGGCTGCGAGGTGATCCCGCTCGACACCGAGCTCGACCACACTTTCCCGAAATACAATCCGAATCCGGAAGACATGGAGATGCTGCACGCGATCCGCGACGCGGTGCTGCAGCACAAGGCCGATGTCGGGCTCGGCTTCGACGGCGACGGCGACCGCTGCGGCGTCGTCGACAACACCGGCGAGGAGATCTTCGCCGACAAGGTCGGCGTGATGCTGGCGCGCGACATGTCCGCGATTCACAAGGACGCGCAGTTCATCGTCGACGTGAAGTCGACCGGCCTCTTCATCACCGACCCGGTGCTCCAGAAGCAGGGCGCCAAGACCACCTATTGGAAGACCGGCCATTCCTACATGAAGCGTCGCACCCACGAGACGGGTGCGCTCGCCGGCTTCGAGAAGTCCGGGCACTTCTTCTTCAACAAGCCGTATGGACGCGGTTATGACGACGGCCTGGTGTCGGCGCTCGCGATCTGCGACATGCTCGATCGCGCGCCTGGCAAGTCGATGGCCGACCTGAAGAACGCGCTGCCAAAGACCTGGTCGTCGCCGACCATGTCGCCGCATTGCGCCGACGAGGTCAAATACGGCGTCATCGACAAGGTCGTGAAGCATTTCGAAGGCTTGCAGGCGAAGGGCGCCAGGATCGGCGGCCAGGCGATCCGCGACCTCGTCACCGTCAACGGCGTGCGCGTCACGGTCGAGGACGGCAGCTGGGGCCTGGTGCGCGCCTCCTCCAACAAGCCCGAGCTCGTGGTCGTGGTCGAGAGCCCGGTCTCCGAGCAGCGCATGCACGACATGTTCGAGATGGTGAACAGCGTGCTGCGCACGCATCCCGAAGTCGGCGAGTACAATCAGAAGATCTGAGAGGGGCCAGGGGAGCACAACCCGCGCCGCAAATCTCCGCTGTCATGCCCCGGCTTGACCGGGGCATCCAGTACGCCGCAGCTTCTCCGTATCCAATCGCCGTCTCTGGAATACTGGATCGCCCGGTCAAGCCGGGCGATGACAGCTTCCTTGTGGTGAGACGTGCGAACCAAGCCTTACGCCGCCACCACCGCCGGGATCGGCAGCGCGGTGACCGACTTGATCTTCTCCATCGCGAAGCGCGAGGTGACGTTCTTCAGCGGCACGGCGCTGATCAGCTTCTTGTAGAACACGTCATAGGCCTGCATGTCCGCGACCACGACGCGCAGCATGTAGTCGACGTCGCCGGCCATCCGGTAGAACTCCATCACCTCGGGCATGGCGCTGACGGCTTCGGCGAACTTCTTGAGCCAGGCGTCGGAATGGTCGGCGCTCTCCACCGAAACGAATACGGAGATGCCGAGCCCGATCTTGTTCTGGTCGACCAGGGCGACCCGCTTCAGGATCACGCCGTCGGCCTCCAGCCGCTGGATACGCTTCCAGCAGGGGGTCGAGGACAGGCCGACACGGTCGCCGATCTCGGCGACGGACAGGGAGGCATCCTCCTGGAGTACCATCAGGATCTTGCGGTCGATGGCGTCGAGGCGGCGGCTGGTCTCGGGGATCTGGACAGCGAGGTCAGTCATTTGAAGAACTTTGTTCCATTTCATGGGCAGATTTCCCTGATATAGAGAAAATCATTCCACGGCAAGCCTATAATCTCGCCGGCCCGCTGAGCGTCGCCGCCGGCGGCATGTGCAAAAGCTGTTCAACTTCAATACGTTGTGGGGCAGCCAGACCGCCACCATGGCGGGTACGTTTCAGCGCTGCAGCCGCCGCGGCGAATCGCAGCGCCTCGCGCACCCCCTCTCCCTCGGCGAGGCGGAGCGTGAAGGCGCCATGGAACACATCGCCCGCGCCGAGCGTATCGACCGCCTGGACCGGGAAGGCCGGCGTCTCCTCCAACTCGCCTGTCTCGCTCAGCCAGATCGTACCGAGGGGACCGCGGGTGGCGGCGAGGAAGGCCGGCGTCAGATTCGCCAGGTGCCTCAATGCCTCGCCGTCGTCGGCGATACCGGCCGTCTCCTGCACCTGTTCGCTGGCGAACAGCAGGTGCGAGGCGGCCGTGAGCAGGCTGTCCTGCAAAGACATCGCGCGGTCGACGCCGACGACGACGGGGATGCCGCGCCGGCGCGCCTCGGTGCAGAGGGGGGGCGCGAACGCAGCACAGCGGCTTTCGACGAGGATTGCCCGACAATCGGCGAGCAGAACGTCGGCGTCCGGCAGCTCCACGCTCCACAGGCCGGGATCGCGATAGATCGTGAGTGTCCGTTCGCCGGAGGGCTCGATCATGATCGCGGAGACGGGCGTGGTCACATCAGGCATGCGCACGATATGGCTTGTGTCGATGCCTTCCTTCGCCATCCGTTCGAGAATGAAACCGCTCGACGTCTCCCGCGCATCGCCCATGGGACCTGCGAACGCGACGCGGCCACCAAGCCGTGCCATCGCGATCGCGGCATTGAGCGCGTTGCCGCCGCAGATCTCGGCAAGATGCGTGGCGTTCGCCTTGCTGCCGCGCGCGGGCACGGCCTCCACGCGAAAGGTCAGGTCGCGCACGGGAATGCCGATGCAGAGGATGCGCGGTGCGATCCCGGCCATCGCTGGCCTCAGCTCAAGCGCCGCTCTTGTCGTGCACCCAGCGGCCGAGCAGATGATGGGCGATGGCGAAGGGATGCGGGCCGGCGAGCCCGTCGGGATGCGTCCGCGTCAGCATCAGGGCCGCCTCCTCGCGCGTGAACCAGCGCGCATCCTCGAGCTCGGAGTGGTCGACGACGATATCCTCGTTCAGCGCCCGCGCGCTGCAGCCGATCATCAGCGACGACGGGTAGGGCCACGGCTGCGTCATGTAATACTGCACGTCGGTGCAGCGGATGCCGGACTCTTCGAGGATCTCGCGGCGCACCGCGTCCTCGATGGTCTCGGCAGCCTCGACGAAGCCGGCAAGGCACGAAAACATGCCCGGCGGAAACTGCTTCTGGCGGCCGAGCAGGCATTTTTCTCCGGAGGCGACCAGCATGATCACGACCGGATCGGTGCGCGGAAAATGCTCGGCCTTGCAGGCAGGGCAATCGCGCTTCCAGCCGCCCTCCTTCATCGCGCTGCGCGTGCCGCAATTGGCACAATAGCCGTGGCGCTGGTGCCAGCTCACCATCGACTTCGCCATCGCGACCGCCGAGAGCTCGTCGGGGCGAATCGCGCCCTGCATGGCCATGCCGCGCACCTCGGTGAGGCTGTAGTCCTCGCGGCCGACCAGCTTCTCGGCGGCGGCTTGCGACAGGCCCATGCCGAATACAGCGGCGCCGTCGCGTAACCCTAAGAAGATCGTGCCGGGATTGGCACCGCATTTCAGCGCCTCGTCGATTCCCAGCAGCGCGCGCACCTTTTCGCCCTCGCGCTTCACCAGCAGCGAATCTCGGTGGACGACATAGGCGCGCGAGGTCGGCTTCTGCTCCAGCGCGAACAGCTTTTCGTCGTCGCGGCGCAGATGCGCGGCGCGGTCGAGGACGTTGGTGACGAAGGCCGGCTGCCCCAGCGGAAATGCGTCGAATGCTGACATTTCTTGTTCTTTCAACCCAACCAGATTTTTCGGCGAAGCGCGCTGATGAAATTCTGCACCTCGGTGGCGTCGTGCGCCAAGGGCTGCATCACGCCCCAGACCGGCCGCGGCCAGGCGGCGTCACCGGTGCGGCGGGCGATGATGTGGACGTGAAGCTGCGGCACGAGGTTGCCGAGCGCCGCGATATTGAGCTTGTCGCATTTGGTGATCTCCTTCAGCGCGCGCGAGACGCGGGAGATCTCGGTCATCAGCTGCGCCTGCTGCACCTCGTCGAGATCGATGATCTCGACCGCATCGGGGCGCCGCGGCACCAGTAGCAGCCAGGGATAATGCGCGTCCTTGATGACCAGCACCTTCGACAACGGCAGGTCGCCGATGTCGATGGTGTCCTCTTTCAGTCGGGAGTGCAGCGACCAGGCGGGTTCGGACATGAAGGTTTTCCGGATGGCCCGATGGGGGCGGGCTTGTTAGGTCCGACCATACGATACCGATTCCGATAGGGGAAGGATTCGGCCCCGCTGTCACCGCATACGCGGTCGTCGTCCCGGACAAGCGCGCCCCAAGCGCGCGCAGATCCGGGATCCATAACCACAGGGAGTGGTTATTGCGCGAGCTGGCAACCCGGAGTCTTCGTCAAACTCGATCCTGTGGTTATGGGTCCCGGGCCTGCGCTGACGCTTGCCCGGGACGACGACCGAGTTTGTGGAGGTGCTTGTCGGCTGCCTTACGCCTCCGCCAGCACCCGCGCGTTGGCGCGGACCGAGGCTTCGCTGACGCGAATGCCGAGACCGGGGCCGTCCGGCCACGACATGGCCGGCGCGGTTGGCGACGCGCTCTTCCAGCACGTCCTCGGTCAGCACATGATGCGGCATGTAGAATTCGCAGCCGAGCGAGATGCCGGGCGTGGCCGCGATCAGCTGCGTCCCGGCGGCAAGGCCGATGCCGCCCTCCCACAGCGTGCCGCCATAGCCGGGCAGGCCGGCGATGTCGGCGATCGCCATGATCGCCTGCGCCTCGAACAGGCCGCCGGCCTTCATCAGCTTGATCGAGACGGCATCGGCCGCCTCGCGGCGCACCACCTCCATCATGTCGCGGCGGTCGAAACAGCTTTCGTCGGCGAGCACGGGCGTTTCCAGCGCCGCGGTCAGTTGCGCCATCACGTCGAGATATTTGCGCGGCACCGGCTGCTCGATGAAGGTCGGCGCGAACTGCTCGACATCGCGCAGGATCTTGATGGCGCCGAACGGCGCGAGCGCCTGGTTGTAGTCGACGCGCAGGTCGACCTTGTCGCCGAATTCTTTCCGGATCGCCTCGAGGTGGTCGAGGTCCTCGCGATGCGGCTTCACGCCGGTCTTGACCTTGTAGATGACATTGCCGTCCGGAACCATTTTTCGCATGCGTTCGAGATCGGCGGAAAAGTCCGGATCGGCGATCGAGAAGGAGAGCGGGATGGTGTCGCGCACGCGGCCGCCGAGCAGGTCGGCGACCGACAGCCCCGACGATTTGCCGACGATGTCGAGCAGCGCCATCTCGATTGCGACCTTGGCCTCGGCATGGCCGACCAGTGCGCGGTCGAGCTCCGCCATCAGCGCGCGGATGCGGCGCACCGGCTTGCCGAGCAGGATCGGCCGCAGATAGATGTCGAGCGCGGAGAACGCCGCCTCCGGCGTTCCCGTGAATACCTCCCACGGCGCCGCCTCGCCCCAGCCGACCACGCCGTCGCTCGCAGTGAGCTCGAGGAGCACGCGCTTCACCGTGCCCTTGACGTTGCCGACGCCTTGCAGGCGCGCCATCTTGATCGGGCTTTCGATCAGGAACAGCCTGATACGTGCGATGGTCGCTTCGGTCATGTCAGGCCTCCATTGACGTGCCAGACCTGGCCGGTGACGTAGGACGCTTTCGGCGACGCCAGGAAGGCGATGATCTCGGCCACTTCCTCCGGCCGCCCGCGGCGGCGCATCGGGATCAGCGCCTCGGTCGCGGCGATCTGCTCGGGTGACAGCCGGCTTTCGCTTGGCTTGTCCTTGACGATGAGGCCCGGCGCCACCGCGTTGACGGTGATGCCGTCTTTCGCGAGCTCGACCGCAGTGAGCCGCACCAGTGCTTCAAGCGCGGAGCGGCTCGCAGCCGTTGCCGCGAACGGCGCGAATTCGGGGCGGATCGCGTGGGCCACGAAGGACGACACCGCCACGATCCGTGCGTCGCGGCCAGCCCGCAGCAGCGGCAGCGCGGCGTCGACCAGACGCGTGAACGCCAGCGCCGATTCGTCCATCGCCTGGCGGAATTGATCCGCCGGCGTCCCGATCGCGCTGCCGCGGCGGGCGTGGCCGCCCACCAGGATCAATCCATCCAGCCGACCGAAAGCGTTTTGGGTAGCGGCGATTGCATCGGTGGCCGCGACTTCCTCGGCGAGGTCGCCGAGGCACTTTGCGACCACGGCGCCTTGCGCTTCGGCTTCCGCCGCGGTGGCATCGAGGCCGGCTGCGTTGGAGCGCGTGTGCAGCAGCAGCGCGGTGCCGGGCGCCGCGAGCAGTCTTGCGGTGGCGCGGCCGATGCCGCTGGCGGCACCGGTGACGAGATAGGCGCGATCGATATTTGGCATCACGATGTAGCGTTGGCCGGCGGCAATGCGCCGGTGCGGTGGAAATGGCTGAGGAAGGCTCGCGTTGCGGCTTCCTGCGGATTGTCGATCACCTGCCGCGCCGGGCCTTCCTCGACGACGACACCGTCGCGCATGAAGATGAGGCGGTCGGCGACCTCGCGGGCGAAGGCGATCTCATGGGTCACGATCACCATGGTCATGCCTTCCGACGCCAGCCGCTGCATGACGGCGAGCACCTCGCCGACGAGTTCAGGATCGAGCGCCGAGGTGGCCTCGTCGAACAGCATCACGTCCGGCTCCATCGCCAGCGCGCGGGCGATCGCGACGCGCTGCTTCTGTCCGCCGGAGAGCGTCGCCGGATATTGGTCGGCCTTTTCCGCAAGGCCGACCTTGGCGAGCTGCGCACGCGCGAGCTTCTCGGCATCCGCCTTGGCCATGCGCCGCACCGTGACCGGGCCCTCCATCACGTTCTGGAGCGTGGTCATGTGCGGGAACAGGTTGAAGTGCTGGAACACCATGCCGGTGGTGGCGCGGAATCTTGCGAGTGTCTTCACGTCGGGCAGCTTTGTGCCTTCGCCGAACTGGAAGCGTGTATCGCCGACGCGAACGCTGCCGCCATCAGGCGTCACCAGAAGATTGATGCAGCGGAGCAGCGTCGACTTGCCCGAGCCGGACGGCCCGATCAGCGCCACTACGCCGCCCTTGGCGACGTCGAGACTGATGTTCTTCAGGACCTCGTTGCTGCCGAAGCTCTTGCGTAGGCTGCGGATCTCGATCTTCGAAGTGTCGTTCATTCGCCGACCGCCAGTCGCTTCTCGCCGCGCCGGACGATGATGGTGAGCGGAATCAGGATCGCAGCATAGGCAACCGCGACCGCCGTGTAGGTTTCCAGCGGCCGGTAGCTGTCATGGGCGGCGACCTGGCTTTGATAGACCAGATCGGGCACCGCCAGCACCGAGACCAGCGAGGTGTTCTTGAACTGGATGATCGACTGGTTCATCAGCGCCGGGATCATGCGCTTGATCGCCTGCGGCAGCACGATGCGCCGCATCGCCTGGCCAGGGGTCATGCCGAGTGCGGCACCCGCTTCGGACTGGCCCTTGTCGATCGAGACGATGCCGCCGCGGATGATCTCCGAATAGAACGAGCCGCCATAGAGCGAGAGCGCCAGCGCCGAGGCCGTGATCGGCGTCATCTCGACGCCGGCGAGAATCGGCAGCGCGTAATAGAACCAGATCAGCTGCACCAGGATCGGCGTGCAGCGGAACGCCTCGATGAAGGTGAGCGCGACGAGGCGCACCGCCTTGAAGCGCGACAGGCTGCCGAACGCCCCGAACAGGCCGAAGACGAGGCCGAGCACCACGATGACCACGGTGAAGCCGACGGTGACGCCGAGCCCGTTGAGAAAGAGCCAGCGATAGCTCCAGAGGATGCCGAAGTCCCAATGATACATGCGTGCGTTTACTCGTCGTGCGGCTAACCGCTTACACCGTCATTCCGGGGCGCCCGAAGGGCGAACCCGGAATCTCGAGATTCCGGGCTCGATGCTCTGGGCCGCGCTACGCGGTCCCGTCGCATCGCCCCGGAATGACAGTGGGAACTTACAGCGAAACGCCCGGCGGAATGTCCGCCTCGGTCACGCCCACCAGCTCCATGTTGGTGATGATCGCGTTGCGGATGAAGCCGAGGCCCTTGTTGAAGTCGATCCAGGTGTTGACGTAGTCGCGCCAGGTCTTGTCGGCCTCGCGGCGGAAGCCGGCGTTCGACGTGGTGGCGAAGATCGGGGTCGGCAGCACGAACTGGCCGAGCGAGGGGTTCTTCTTCAGCACGGTCAGCGACAGCATGGTGATCAGGCACTGCGCGTCGACGCGGCCGGTCTGGAGCGCGGCGGTGGCGTCGTCCGCGGTCTTCAGGCGCGAGATCTGCGCCTTCGGCGTCAGGCGGCTGACGACCTGATCGTGCGAGGAGCCCTGGTCGACCGCGATCTTGACGTCGGGCGAGTTCAGCTCGGCCCAGCTCTTCGGCTTGAAGTCCTTCTTGCAGAGGATGCCGAAGGCGTTGTTGAAGACCGGCACCGAGAAATCGATCACCAGCGCGCGCTTCGGGGTCGGGTTCAGGCCGAAGAAGATGTCGATCTTGTTGGACTGCAGGTCCAGCACCGAGTTGCCCCAGGTGGTCTCGGTGATCTCGAGTTCGGCTTCCATGTCGTCGGCGAGCGCCTTGGCGATGTCGACGTAAAAGCCCTTCCACTGGCCGCTGGCGAGATCCTTCATGTAATAGGGCGCGCCACCGGCGACCGCGCCGATCCGCATCTTCTTGGAGCGGCGGATACGGGCGAAGGTCGATTCGTTCGGATCGGCGGCCTGGGCCACGGCCGGGGACGCCAGTGCGCCCGCGGCCATCGCGCCAACGGCGCCAAGTCCGACAATCGATGCAACATCACGACGTGTAACCATTGGGATCAATCGCTTTTCTGGTTGGATGGAGTTCCGCCAAGCGTTCTTAGCAAGGTGGTCCCGGCAGCGAAAGCACAGCCTGTCGGCTGGGCAGACCGGGAATTGCCCGGATGCTGGGCAAACCCAACCTGTTCAAGCCGATACCCGCTTGCTTTCCCGACCTTTTGGCCCCAAATAGGGACCGGGAGATTGGCGGTGGACGAGCCACTCGCCAACCGGGTCAGGTCCGGAAGGAAGCAGCCCTAACGAGGTCCGGATCGGGTCGCTCGTCAGTCTCCTACCTGTTTCTTCGAGCGAATTGCGCCGGCGGGCTTCCCGCCAGCGCGCTCCTTTCCGCAAGAGCCGGCCGAGAGAGATTTCATTGCGGATCGACCGATGACCGACGCTGGCGCCCCTCCCAATTCCAATAGCGCCAGCCAGGCTGGCACGCCCTACCGGGTGCTGGCGCGCAAATACCGCCCCTCCTCTTTCGACGATCTGATCGGCCAGGAGGCCGTGGTCCGCACCGTCTCCAACGCGTTCGAGACCGGGCGCATCCCGCAGGCCTGGATCCTCACCGGCGTCCGCGGCGTCGGCAAGACCACCACTGCGCGCATCCTGGCCCGTGCACTCAACTACGAGATGCCGGATGGCTCGGTGAAGGGCCCGACCATCCACATGCCGACACTCGGCGTGCATTGCCAGGCGATCATGGAAAGCCGGCACATGGACGTGCTGGAGATGGACGCGGCCTCGCATACCGGCGTCGACGACGTCCGCCAAATCAATGACAGCGTGCGCTACGCGCCAGCCAGCGCCCGCTACAAGGTCTACATCATCGACGAAGTCCACATGCTGTCGACGGCGGCGTTCAACGCCTTCCTGAAGACGCTGGAGGAACCGCCGGAGCACGCCAAGTTCGTGTTCGCGACGACAGAGATCCGCAAGGTTCCCGTCACGGTGCTGTCGCGCTGCCAGCGCTTCGACCTGCGCCGGGTCGAGGCCGACGTGCTGATGAAACACCTTGCCAGCATCGCGGCGAAGGAAAGCGTCGAGATCGAGCCCGAGGCGCTCGGCATCATCGCGCGCGCCGCGGAAGGCTCCGTGCGCGATTCGCTGTCGCTGCTCGACCAGGCGATCGCGCATGCGGCAGGCACGGTGAAAGCCGATGCCGTCAGGCAGATGCTGGGCCTTGCCGATCGGACGCGTGTGATCGACCTGTTCGATTCGCTGGCACGCGGCGACATCGCGGCCGCCTTCAAGGAGTTCCGCGACCAGTACGACGTCGGCGCCGATCCGATCGTCGTGCTCTCGGACCTTGCCGAGTTCGTCAATTTCGTCACCCGCGTGAAGATCGTGCCGGCGACCGCCGACAACGTCGCCTATGGCGAGACCGAGCGGGTGCGCGCGCGGGATTTCGCTTCGAAAATCTCCATGCGCGTGCTGTCGCGGATGTGGCAGATGCTGCTCAAGGGCATCACCGAGGTGCAGGCCGCGACGCGGCCGGCCGCGGCCGCCGAGATGGTGCTGGTGCGCATCGCCTATGTCGCCGACCTGCCGACGCCGGACGAGGCGATCAGGATGCTGGAGCAGAACGGCGGTGGCTCGCCGGTCGTGAGCGGCGGCAGCGCGGCACGCAGTGCGCCGGCCGCGCCGATGGCTTCCGCAGCGCCTGTTGCCCAGGCGGCGCCCATGCGCGCGCCGAGTTCGCCGTCATCATTCGGCGGTGGCGCCCGGCCGCAGATGGCGGCACCAGCGCCCGATCCGCAAGCCGCAGCACCCCAGCTGCGTGTCACCAGCTTCACCCAGCTCGTCGCGCTCGCGGGCCAGAAGCGCGACCTCATGACCAAGAGCGCGCTCGAAGCCGACATGCGTCTCGTCCGTTTCGAGGAGGGCCGGCTGGAAGTCGCGCTCGAGCCCAACGCCTCCAAGACCATGATCACCGAGCTCGCGCGCAAGTTCGAGCTCTGGACCGGCCGCCGCTGGACCGTGATCGTCTCCAACGAGCAGGGCCAGCCGACATTGCGTTCGGTGAACCAGGCCGCCAAGCAGGAGCATGCGCGTACCGCGGAGGCCGATCCGCGCGTGCAGGAGGTGCTGTCGCGCTTCCCTGGATCGAAGGTCGTCGAGGTCCGCAGGCTTGCGCCCGAGACGCCGGAATCCAATATTAACGCGGACTATGGCAGTGACGATCCGCCCGACGGTTCCGACGGTGACGACGATCTCTGAGCCTATCTTTCCAAGGACACCCGACCTATGGCTGATTTTCTCGGCATGATGAAGCAGGCGGCGCAGCTGCAATCCAAGATGCAGGAGATGCAGGACGCGCTCGGCAATGTGGAGGTCGAAGGCATCTCCGGCGGCGGCCTCGTCGCGGTGCGCATGACCGCGAAGATGGACGTCAAGGGCGTGAAGATCGATCCCTCGCTGATGAAGGCAGAAGAGCGGGAGGTGCTTGAGGACCTGCTCGTGACCGCGCTCGGTGACGCCCGCCGCAAGGCGGAGGCCGCCGTGCAGGAGAAGATGCAATCGCTCACCGGCGGGCTCGGCCTGCCGCCGGGGCTGTTCGGCCAGTAACATGGGCGCGGTTGCAGGTCCTGAAATCGAGCGGCTGGTGCAGCTTCTCGCACGGCTGCCGGGCCTCGGTCCGCGCTCGGCGCGGCGCGCCGCGCTGCATCTGATCAAGAAGCGCGAAGCGCTGATGATGCCGCTGTCCTCGGCCCTCCAGGTCGCGCTCGACAAGGTTCAGGTCTGCAAGACCTGCGGCAACATCGACACGCAAAATCCCTGCACCGTCTGCACCGATCCGAAGCGCGATCCTTCGATCATCGTGGTCGTCGCCGACGTCGCCGACCTCTGGGCGCTGGAGCGGGCCAATGCGACTCAAGGGCGCTATCATGTGCTCGGTGCGACATTGTCGCCGCTCGACGGCGTCGGTCCGCAGGACCTGACCATCGACGCGCTGGTTGCGCGCGCGCATGCTGCCGAGGTGCACGAGATCATCCTGGCGCTGAACGCGACGGTGGACGGCCAGACCACGGCGCACTACATCACCGACCTGCTTCAGGACGCCAACGTAAAAGTAACGCGTCTCGCCCATGGTGTGCCGGTCGGCGGCGAGCTTGATTATCTCGATGAAGGTACGCTATCGGCCGCGATGCGGCAGCGAACCCTGTTCTAGCTATCCTACAGACCCTACGGAACGGACGACATGACGAAACTCTTCGCCACTCGATTGGCTTTGGTCGCGACGATGATGCTGCTGGTGACGCCGGCCATCTCCGCGCAGCAGGACGACGCGGCGCCGCCGCCGCCCAAGCCTGGCAAGCCGATCAACACCGGCGACGTGCTCTCGGGCGAGCTGAACGCGATGAAGGTGCGCGACGTCAAGAACGCCGGCAAGCGGATCGCGATGTATCAGATCACCTCCGAGCCGCGCCGCCTGCCGGCGCCGAACGGGCTGTGCAATCTCGAGACCGGTCCCGAGACCTTCCAGCTCGTCACCTCCAGCGACGCGCAGGCGACGCAGCTGAAATCGTTCGTCGGCAAGGAGATCTCGGTCAAGGTCGACGAAGTCGCCTGCGCCAGCGATCCTGGCCAGATGAGCGAAGCCGTGGTCACGAAATGGAGCATCATCAAGAAGCAGTAGGGGCGGCGCGGCACCTTCTCCACGATTCCGGTGTCATCGCCCGCGAAAGCGGGCGATCCAGTACGCCGCGGCTTCTCGGTCAATCAAAGCCGTCTCTGGAATACTGGATGCCCCGCCTTCGCGGGGCATGACGGCGAGCGCTGCGTCACACCCTTATCGGCCCCAGCTCTTCGAAATGCCCGCGCTTCTGCAACCATGTCAGCAGGACCAGGCTCGGGATCGCCACCAGCACGCAGATCACGAAGAACAGCGGCCAGCCGGTGGCCTTGGCGACATAGCCCGCAACCGACGAGAGATAGGTGCGTCCCACCGCGGCGAGCGCGGTCAGCAGCGCGTATTGGGTCGCCGTGTGCAGCGGGTTCTGGCACAGCGCGGAGAGATAGGCGACGAAGATCACGGTGCCGATGGCGCTGGTGAAGTTTTCGCAGGTGATGGCGAAGGCGAGCGCCCATTGGCTGGTGCCGACGAAGGCCAGCCAGGAGAACGACAGGTTGGCGAGCGCCTGCACCACGCCGCCGATCCACAGGCTCGTCGCCAGTGAATAGCGCCGCGCGACGAAGCCGCCGGCAAAGCCGCCGATCAGCGTGGCGGCGAGGCCGACGCCCTTCACGATCGCCGCATAGTCGTTGCGGGAGAAGCCGAGGTCGATCACGAACGGCGCCGTCATGGTGCCGGAAAAGGCGTCGGTGAACTTGAACAGCACGACGAAGGCGAGGACTGCGAGCGCGTCCTTGCGCGCCAGGAATTCCGAGAAGGCGCCGATCGCCGCGTGCAGCACGCGCGCGAACGCCGTCTCGGCCTGCGTCGCGGCTTCCGCCCGCACCGACTGCTCGGGCTCGGTCGCGGCCAGCGCCGTGATCGTGCCGATCAGCACCATCGCCGCCATCACCACATAGCCCCACATCCAGGCCGATGTGCGCGGAATGCCGGTGCTCTCGAACCCGGAGACGATGAACAGCGCGCCCGCGGTCGAGACCAGCATGCCGATGCGATAGGCCGCGACATAGGACGCCATGCCGGCGGCCTGCTCGCTCTCCGGCAGACTCTCGACGCGGAAGGCGTCGACCACGATGTCCTGCGTCGAGGACGTCGTTGCCACCAGCAGCGCGCCGAGCGCGACGTAGAACGGTGAGCGTGCGGGATCGGTCAGCGCCAGCAGCAGGATGGCGACGATCAGCAGCAGCTGCGAGAACAGCAGCCAGCCGCGCCGCCGTCCGAACGCGCGCGTGAACAGCGGCACGTGCAGCGCGTCCACCAGCGGCGCCCACAGGAATTTCAGCGTGTAGGGCGTGCCGACCAGCGCAAACAGCCCGATGGTTCCGAGATCGACCCCGGCCTCGCGCATCCACACCAGCAGCGTTGAGCCCGACAGCGCCAGCGGCAGCCCGGACGAGAAGCCGAGGAACAGCACGATCAGCACCCGCGGTTGCAGGTACACGGCAAGGCTGTCACGCCAGGAGGCGGCCGGGGCGGAAGTCGCGGCGGGGGAGGTCGCGTCGGGGGCGGTCATGGGGAGGTGTTAGCAGATTCTGGGGGCCACAAGGGAGCTGTCGTCGCCCTCTCCGCTGTCATCGTCCGCGAAGGCGGACGATCCAGTAACCGCCAGCGTCTCGATTCAATCACACCCGCCGCAGCGTACTGGATACCCCGCCTTCGCGGGGTATGACAGCGTCGACAGTGTCATGGTGGTCCGGCTATCCCGGGATAGAGATCATCCCAATTCGGGTTGTGCTGCTCGATCAAGCGGACCTTCCAGGCGCGCTTCCACTTCTTGAGCCGCTTCTCCCGTTTGATCGCATTCTCGGGGTCATCGAATTGCTCGAAATAGACTAGCTTCACCACGCCGTATTCCCTCGTGAAGCTCTCGACCAACTGCAATTTGTGTTCGGCCACGCGGCGGATGAGATCATTCGTCACGCCAATGTAGAGCGTTCCGCCGATCTTGCTGGCGAGGATGTACACGTAGCAGCAGCGTCCGCCCATCTGCCGCCTCTGGGATACTGGGTCGCCCGGTCAAGCCGGGCGACGACAGCGAAATTGTGGCGTCAGCGTACCGGATCTCAGGAGAGAATCACTCCCCCGCCTGGAGCTTCCTCGGGAACAGTTCGGGCGCGCCGGTTGCCACCAGGTGCGGGCCCTCCGCCGGCGCATCGGCCTTGCTGAAATCGAGCTCCTCGATTCGCCCGGCGCGCTTCTCGATCTTGTCGGCGGAGATCAGCACCTGGCGGACGTCCTCGTTGGCGTCGGCAAAATGCTTCTGCAGCTTCAGCACGCGGTCGCGCAGGCGGCCGAGATCGTCGCCGAGCTTGATGACCTCGGTGCGGATCTGGTCGGCGGCATCGCGCATGCGCGCGTCCTTCATGATCTGCTGCATCACCTGGATCGCGAGCATCAGCAGCGAGGGCGACACCAGCACGATTCGGGCGCGATAGGCCTTCTGGATCACGTCGTCGAAACCATCATGGATCTCGGCATAGACCGATTCCGACGGCACGAACATCAGCGCCATCTCCTGGGTCTCGCCGGTGACGAGATATTTTTCCGCGATGTCGCTGACATGCTTCATCACGTCGCCGCGCAGCCGCTGCGTGGCGATCCGCTTCTCCTCGTCGGTGCGGGCATCGTGCAGCGCGGTCATCGCCTCCAGCGGAAACTTTGCGTCGATGCAGAGCGGGCGCTGGTCGGGCAGGAACACGACGCAGTCCGGCCGCTTGCCGGTCGAAAGCGTGAACTGGAACTCGTAGGCGCCCTTCGGCAAGCCGTCCTGGACGATCGCCTCCATCCGCGCCTGGCCGAAGGCGCCGCGCGACTGCTTGTTGGCAAGCACGTCGCGCAAGGTCGTCACCTGCGTGGTGAGGTCGGTGAGATTCTTGTGCGCGTTGTCGATGATGCCGAGCCGCTCGTGCAGGGCGTGCAGGCTCTCCATGGTGTTGCGGGTCGAGTGCTCCATGGACTGGCCGACGCGATGGGTGACCGAATCCAGCCGCTCATTGACCGCGCGCGCCATCTCGGCCTGGCGGCCGGCCAGCGCCTGGGTCATGGCGTCGGCACGGCCGGCAGCTTCGCTCTGGGCATGCAGCATCTGGCTGATGCGCTCCTCGAGCTCGTCGGCGCGGATCGCATTCGCCATCGCGAGTTCCGCCCCGCGCCGCCCCGAGCGTGCAATCACCACGGCGATCACAACCAGCAGGATTAGGACCAGGACACCGAAGCCGATCAGCGCGTCGATCGTGCGCACCGGCCAGTCGCCGGCCACGAAAATGATCTCGTTCATGCCTGCCCTTCTAGCCGATTCGGCTGGCCGCACGAACGAATAGCGAACACTTTCGGTAAATGCCCCGTTAATTTTTATGGTTAACGAAATCTGAAGTTTTATGGTTAGCGGAGAGTTAACGGGGTTCCTGGCCGCATTGACCGCGTCCGGCGCCCGGCTTAAATCGCCGCCATGGCCCTCAGAGAAATCATCATCCTGCCCGACAAGCAGCTGCGTCTGGTCTCCAAGCCGATCGAGAAGGTCACGACGGAGATCCGCAAGCTTGCCGACGACATGTTCGAGACCATGTACGACGCGCCCGGCATTGGCCTCGCGGCGATCCAGATCGCGCAGCCGTTGCGGCTGATCACCATGGACCTCGCCAAGCGCGACGAGAACGGCGAGACCAAGCCGGAGCCGCGCGTCTTCATCAATCCGGAAGTCATCGCCTCGTCCGAGGAGCTGTCGGTCTACGAGGAAGGCTGCCTGTCGATCCCCGAATATTACGAGGAGGTCGAACGTCCCGCGAAGGTCCGCGTGCGCTTCACCGATCTCGACGGCAAGGTGCACGAGGAGGACGCCGAAGGCCTCTACGCCACCTGCATCCAGCACGAGATCGACCATCTCAACGGCGTCTTGTTCGTCGACTATCTGTCGAAGCTCAAGCGCGACCGCGTGATCAAGAAGTTCGAGAAAGCCGCCAAGCGCGCGGAGTAAGTAAGTTGTAAGCGACTGGTGCCGCCGCGAACGCCTCTGCGCTCCCTCCCCCATTGCGGGGGAGGGTGGGGGAGAGGGGTAGCCCAGGAAAAAGTCTAACCGGGGCCAAGAACTAGTCCGCGCTTACGCCGACAGAGCGCGCCGTGTGGCACCCCCCTCCCTAGCCCTCCCCCGCAAGGGGGGAGGGAACGCAGCGAGTTCTGTTGATGCCCCTCCGCCTGATCTTCATGGGCACGCCCGATTTCTCCGTGCCGACGCTGCTCGAGCTCGTCGCGCATGGCCATGAGATCGTGGCTGTCTATACGCGCGCGCCGAAGCCGGGCGGGCGGCGCGGCCTGCAATTGCAGCCGACGCCGGTGGAGGAAGCCGCGCGAAAACTCGGCGTGCCCGTGCTGACGCCGAAGACGCTGAAGACGGAGGAAGCGCTGGAGCAGTTTCGCGCCTTTGACGCCGACGCCGCCGTGGTCGTCGCCTACGGCATGATCCTGCCGCAGGCCATTCTCGATGCGCCAAAGCTCGGCTGCTACAATCTGCACGCTTCGCTGCTGCCGCGCTGGCGCGGTGCCGCGCCCATCAACCGCGCCATCATGGCTGGCGATGCCGAGAGCGGCGTCATGGTGATGAAGATGGACGTCGGCCTCGACACCGGCGACGTCGCCATGGCCGAGCGGCTGGCGATCACGGACACCATGACCGCGGCCGACCTGCACGATCGCCTTTCCCGGCTCGGCGCCGACCTGATGGTGCGCGCCATGGCCGCGCTCGGCCGCGGCGGGCTCCAGCTCAAGAAGCAGAGCGAGGACGGCGTCACCTATGCGGCCAAGATCGACAAGGCCGAGGCGCGCATCGACTGGAGCAAGCCGGCGCACACCGTGCTGCGCCACATCCACGGCCTGTCGCCGTTCCCCGGCGCCTGGGCCGAGCTCGCAGGCGTCAGCGAGAATGCGCGCGTAAAAATCCTGCGCTGCGAACTCGCCAAGAGCTCGGGCGCGCCGGGCGAGGTGCTCGACGACCAGCTCACCATCGCCTGCGGCGAGGGCGCAATCCGCATCATCGAGCTGCAGCGCGAAGGCAAGGCGCGGATGCAGGCGGTCGACTTCCTGCGCGGGGTACCGATGAAGGCGGGCGCGAAATTCACCTGACACTGTCATACCCCGCGAAGGCGGGGTATCCAGTACGCCGAGGCTTCTCGGTTGAACGGAGGGGCCGCGGCGTACTGGATCGCCCGGTCAAGCCGGGCGATGACGGCAGAATTGGAAACGATGCCCCGCTACAAGCTCATCATCGAATATGACGGCGCGCCGTTCTTCGGCTGGCAGGTGCAGGACACGCTGCCGTCGGTGCAGGGCGCATTGGAAGCGGCGGTGAAGGCGATGACCGGCGCGGATCTGCGGGTGCATGGCGCCGGCCGCACCGATGCCGGCGTGCATGCGCGCGGCCAGGTCGCGCATGTCGACATCGAGAAGCAGTTTCCGCCGGGCCGCTTTCGCGACGGGCTCAACGCGCATCTGCGCCCGCATCCGATTGCGGTGCTCGAGGCCGAGATCGTGCCTGATACCTTCGAGGCGCGCTTCTCCGCCGTGAAGCGCCACTATCGCTACCGCATCGTCAACACCCGCGCCAATCTTGCGCTCGACGTCGGCCACGCCTGGCGCGTGCCGCGCCGGCTCGACAGTGATGCGATGCATGCGGCCGCGCAACGCCTGCTCGGCAAGCACGATTTTACGACCTTTCGCGACACCGAGTGCCAGGCCAAGTCGCCGGAGAAGACGCTCGACCAGCTCGACGTGATGCGCGACGGGCGCGAGATCACCATCGTTACCTCGGCGCGCTCGTTCCTGCACAGCCAGGTGCGTTCGATGGTGGGATCGCTGGTCTGGGTCGGCGAGGGACGCTGGAGCGCCGACGATCTCTCCGCCGCGCTCAAAGCCCGCAACCGCGCCGCCTGCGGCATCGTCGCCCCGCCGGACGGGCTGTATCTGGTGAAGGTGGATTATTAGGGCGGGAGGGGGCAGAGAGCGCATTCTCTCGCCCCATCATCGGTGTCATGCCCCGCGAAGGCGGGGCATCCAGTACGCCGCAGCCTCTCGGCTCAATCTGCTGTCTCTGGAATACTGGATCGCCCGCCTTCGCGGGCGATGACAGCGGAGGACTTGGCGATAGTTGGACCTACCCAAAATACCGCGCCAAAATCCCCCGATACACCTTCGTCAGCTTCTCCAGGTCCACCACCGGCACGCGCTCGTTGACCTGGTGCATGGTCTGGCCGACCAGGCCGAACTCGATCACGGGGCAATAGCTGGAGATGAAGCGTGCGTCCGAGGTGCCGCCGGAGGTCGACAGCTCCGGCTTGCGGCCCGTCACCTCTTCGATCGCCGACACCGCGAGATCGGTGAACGGGCCGGGCTTGGTGACGAACACGTTGGAGTTCGACGGCTCCCAGACGATGCGGGCGCGGATGCGGTTGCCGCAGGCTTTTGTCAGCCGCGTCTCGACCAGCTCGCGCAAGGATGCCTGGGTGTGGTTGTCGTTGTAGCGGATGTTGAATTTGGCGCGGGCCTCGCCGGGGATGACGTTGTTGGCCTTGTTGCCGACGTCGACCGAGGTGAACTCGAGATTGGAGGCCTGGAATTGCGCGCTGCCATGGTCGAGCGGCTCGTCGGAGATGGCGACGATCAACCGCGAAATGTCCGGCACCGGATTGGAGGCGCGGTGCGGATAGGCGACATGGCCCTGCACGCCGTCGACATACAGCGTACCGGATTGCGAGCCGCGGCGGCCGACCTTGATGGTGTCGCCGAGCGACTCGACATTGGAGGGCTCGCCCAGCACGCAATGATCGAATTTTTCGCCGCGCTCGGCGGCCCATTTCAACAGCTTGATGGTGCCGTTGATGGAGACGTCTTCCTCGTCGCCGGTGATCAGGAACGAGATCGAACCCGTGCCGTCGGCGCGCGGCTTGCCGCCATTGGCGGCGAGATGCTCCAGCACCGCGGCGACCGAGCAGGCGATGCCGCCCTTCATGTCGACCGCGCCACGGCCGTGCAGGAAGCCGTCCTTCACCTCGCCGGAGAACGCGCCGACGCTCCACGCGCTCTCGTCGCCGGGCGGCACCACGTCGGTATGGCCGGCGAAGGTGATGTGCGGCCCTTCGCTGCCGATCCGCGCATAGAGATTGTCGACATCGGCGATGCCGGGCTCGCTGAACGTCACGCGGTGACAGGTGAAGCCGGCTGCGTTGAGGGCGTTTTCAAGCACCCCGAGCGCGCCGGCATCGGCCGGGGTTACCGAGGGGCAGCGAATGAGATCGCGGGCAATGGAGAGAGCATCGGTCATGCGCCCCGCTTAACATGCATGCCGCCGGGTGGGCTAGCGCTGGGCGGGACAAATTCGATCTCGCTCTGCTGGTCCCAGCTTTTCGCAGGGGAAGGGCCGTCCTCGGTCTTGGCCAATGGATCAGAACCGAACCGGTTATCGCCGACGCTGCCGGGCATAATGAACATCTCGACAAGCCCCACAGCCACAGGATGGATGCGACCAGCCAGAACGGAAGCATCCAGGTGGAGTTCGGCAGCAGGTCCGAGAACTGGCTGTATAGGCCTGGCAGGAAGAAGAACAGAACGAGCCACCAGCCGCGCCTGTCGCGATCATGCAGCCGCTTGATCGCAGTCGCGAGATAGATCCAGAGGAACAGCGACAAGCCGAACGCCTTCAGGATCAGGTTCGTGCGATCAAGGGACGAAAGCGAGCGATAGGCCCGGGGATCGACCAGCTTGAAGAGGTCGTCGAGGCCGAAGTCGAAATCGAGCTTCAGCGATAACTTCAATGCCCCCTCGGCGTCGATGAGATGGATCACCTGACCGATCACGCCGAGCAGGGCCGCCAGCAGCGCGACGATCAGCAGCGCCTGCCACAGCAGAGCGCGGTTGATGCGGCCGTCGAAGCGGAGGAGGTACCAGGTCCAGTCCATGGCAAAGGTTCCAGGCGGTAGTGGCCGCCTGGTGATTGGTCGCGATGGAGGGAGGGTGGGTTCGATCTGCGGTGTCGTCCCGGCGAAAGCCGGGACCCATACCGCGTGATCTATCGAAGGAGGAAGATAGCCGTACCGAACGACGGGTCTTCGTCAAACCTCTGCCTGGGGTAATGGGTCCCGGCCTTCGCCGGGACGACGATGCAGAGGCCGTGTGCGCTTATCAATCCCGCAGCAGCTCGTTGATGCTGGTCTTGGACCGCGTGCGCTCGTCGACGCGCTTGACGATCACCGCGCAGGCGGTGCTCGGGCCGATATGGCCGTTCTTCATCGGCCTGCCGGGCAGCGCGCCGGGCACCACCACCGAATATTCGGGCACTTCGCCGATGAAGACCTCGCCGGTCTCGCGGTCGACGATCTTGGTCGAGGCGCCCAGGAACACGCCCATGGCCAGCACCGCGCCCTTGCGCACGATCACGCCTTCGGCGACCTCGGAGCGCGCGCCGATGAAGCAATCGTCCTCGATGATCACGGGCTCGGCCTGGAGCGGCTCGAGCACGCCGCCGATGCCGGCGCCGCCGGAGATGTGCACGCGCTTGCCGATCTGCGCGCAGGAGCCGACGGTGGCCCAGGTGTCGACCATGGTGCTCTCATCGACATAGGCGCCGAGATTGACGAAGGACGGCATCAACACGACGTTCTTGGCGATGAAGGCCGAGCGGCGGACGACGGCGCCCGGCACTGCGCGAAAACCGGCATCGCGAAAACGGTTCTCGCCCCAGCCTTCGAACTTCGAGGGCACCTTGTCCCACCAGGTCGCCTTGCCGGGACCGCCGGGAATGACGCCCATGTCGTTGAGGCGGAAGGACAGCAGCACGGCCTTCTTCAGCCACTGATTGACCTTCCACTTGCCGTCGGCACCGCGCTCGGCAACGCGCGCCTCGCCCTTGTCCAGAGTCTCCAGCACCTGGTCCACGGCCTCGCGCACCTCGCCCTTGGTCGAGGTCGAGATGCCGTCACGCGCGTCGAAGGCGCTGTTGATGGTGGATTCGAGGGCGGACAGGGACATCGGGATTTCCTCTAGGGAATGGGAATTTTGATGGATTGGGCGCTTTTTCGGGATTTGGCGGGGGAGAGTCAAGCTAGGTTCGCTGTCATCACCCGCGAAAGCGGGTGATCCAGTACGCCGCGGCGGTCGTGATGAATCGAGACAGCAGTGATTACTGGATACCCCGCTTTCGCGGGGTATGACAGCTACCTGGGAGGCGACAGCCCCGCCAAAAACCCCGCCAGATCGTCCGTGACATGGTCCACATGGGCGGCATCGCGGCCCTCCAGCTCCCAGTCCTCGCGCACCACTTCCTTGGTGCCGTCGGGCACCACCAGCACCGTGGTCATGCCGAGCTCGTGGGGAACGGTGAGGTTGCGGGCGAGGTCCTCGAACATTGCGGCCCGGGTCGGATCGACCGCATGGTCGCCGAGGAATTTCCGGTAGGTCTGCGCCGCCGGCTTGGGCTCGAAGCCGGCCGCGATGATGTCGAACACGCCGTCGAAATGCGCGGCGAGGCCGAGCCGCGCCAGCACCGCCTCGACATGGTCGACCGAGCCGTTGGTCAGGATCAGCTTGCGCCCCGGCAGTTTTGCGATGGCTGCACCGAGCGCCGGATTCGGCTCCAGCGGCGAGTGGTCGATCTTGTGGACGTAGGCGAGATAGTCGTCGGCGTGCACGCCATGCAGGGTCATCATGCCGCGCATGGTGGTGCCGAAGCGCCGGTAATAGTCCTTCTGGATATTGCGCGCTTCCGCGGGCGTAACGTTCAGCCAGTTGCAGACGAACTCCCCGATCCGCGCATCGACCTGCTGCCACAGATTGACGTGATGCGGATACAGCGTGTTGTCGAGGTCGAATACCCAGGTATCGACATGGGCAAAGGTGCGGGGTGGGTTCATCTCAATTCTCTATCTGCTACACGGCAAACGCCGCCCATTATCCGCTGTCGTCCCGGCGAAGGCCGGGACCCATACCCCCAGGGAGTGGTTTTGCGAAGACTCGGAGTTGGCAGCTTCGCGCGACAACTTGCTCTTGTGGTTATGGGTCCCGGCCTTCGCCGGGACGACACCGGTGTTTGTGGCGTCGTCATACTCACGGCATCGCAAACCGCAGCGTCCTGCCGCCGCTCGACATGTCGACCGCGCCAAAACCCATCGCGGCAAACCCGCGCGCGCCGCAATCGGTCTGCTCAACGGTCTCGAACTTGGTCTCGCGCGTGCAGAGCTGCCGGTCGCCGCCCCAGTTCAGCGGCTTGTCCTTCAGCTTGATGGCGCGGTTGTCGGCATCGACGGCTTCCGCGAAGCTGAAGATCTGCTTCGGCTGGCCGCTCACGTCGGGGTGCAGGCATTTGCCGGGGTCGATGCGGTACCACCCGCGGCTCGTCACCGACTTGCCGTCGTCGGTGGCGATCGCCGCCATCACCTTGTGCGGGGTGTCGTTGCACCAGATCAGGCCGCTCGGCGACGGCGTCTGCGTCGCATCGACCATGGTCTTGAAGAAGTTCGGCGACGACACGGCGTCGGACGCGAGCCCGCGGCTCTTCAGGAACGCAGCGAGCGCTGCTTGCGTCTTCGGTCCGTCGACACCGTCGATCGCGCCGACGTCATAACCGATGATCACCAGCAGCCGCTGGATGCCGGCGAGGCGCGCCTGCTCGTCGTCATATTCGGAATCCTCGGCGAGATACGTCACCAGATTGCCGTCGTCGCCCCGCGTCGGCGTCACTTGCGTGAAGGCGGCCTGGGTCTGGCCGCTGCGGCATTGCCGTGCAGCCGCAATGACGAAATTGTCCTGAGCGACGCACAGCATGTCGCTGCCGTTCTGCGGGATCGGTGAGGCGCCATAGACGCCGAGCGCGCGGGCATTGAGCAGGATGCGGTCGGCGGTCAGCGTGCCCTGCACCACCACGCGGCAGGTGGCGGGATCGATCCGGAACCAGCCGCGCGTCGCGGTCGCCGCCTTGTCGTCGATGCCGATCGCGGCCTCGACGACATAGGACATGCGGTTGCAGATCTTGAGGTCGGCGAAGGCAGGGGCCGAGGAGAACAGGAACGAGACGGCCGCGGCGGGCAGCGTCATCAGGAAGCGGGTGAGGGGGGAGCGGCGATGCGGTCTCGCCCCTGTCATTCCGGGGCGATGCGAAGCATCGAACCCGGAATCTCGAGATTCCGGGTTCGCCCTGCGGGCGCCCCGGAATGACTCTGCGAGGCGAGAGCCGTGGATGCCCGGGTCATTTGAGCGAAGACGCGCTTCGCGCGGTTGCCCGGGCATGACGACCTTCTTCCGCTGCTCGCGTTCGCCCATCACTTGTGGATCAGCGTCCCCGTGCCCTGGTTGGTGAACAGCTCGAGCAGCACCGCGTGCTGCATCTTGCCGTCGATGATGACGACGCCCTCCACGCCCTGTTCGAGCGCGTAGATGCAGGTCTCGACCTTGGGAATCATGCCGCCGGAAATGGTGCCGTCGGCGATCAGTTTTCGCGCGTCCTTCACCGAAAGCTGCGGAATCAGCTTCTTGGACTTGTCGAGCACGCCGGGCACGTCGGTGAGCAGCAGCAGGCGCTTTGCCTTCAGCGCGCCGGCGACCGCACCGGCAAAGGTGTCGGCGTTGACGTTCAGCGTCTGGCCTTCCTTGGAGGTCGCGAGCGGCGCCAGCACCGGGATCAGCTCGTAGCCGATCAGCTGGTTGAGCAGCGTGAGGTCGACCTTCTCGGGGTCGCCGACGAAGCCGAGATCAATCGCCTTCTCGATGTTCGAGCCCGGATCGACGATGGTGCGCGTCGTCTTCGACGCCTTCACCATGTTGGCGTCCTTGCCCGAGAGTCCCACGGCCTTTCCGCCGGCTTCGTTGATGTAGCCGACGATCTGCTTGTTGACGGAGCCGGCCAGCACCATCTCGACGATCTCGATGGTCGCCGCATCGGTGATGCGCAGGCCTGCTGCGAACTCCGACTGGATGCCGAGGCGCTTGAGCATGGTCGCGATCTGCGGCCCGCCGCCATGCACGACCACCGGGTTGATCGCGGTCTGCTCCAGCAGCACGATGTCGCGGGCAAAGTTCTTCGCGGTCTCCTCGTCGCCCATGGCATGGCCGCCATATTTGATGACGATGGTTTCCTCGTCATACTGCTGCATGTGCGGCAGCGCTTCGGACAGGATGCGGGCCTGGTCGAGCGGGGAGATGTCGGTCATGAGGCGGATCTCGCTGGCGGGACTGTCGGGCCGCGTTCTATCCGATTGGCGGGGGCAGCGCAAAGTATGCCTGACATGTAGCCCGGATGGAGCGAAGCGTAATCCGGGTTCGTGCCGCAGACGCAGGCCCCGGATTACGCTGCGCTCCATCCGGGCTACGGGTCAGCGCTTGGCCACCACCGCCGCCAGCGTCACCGCCAGCCAGCTCGCGATCATCACCGTTCCGCCGGTCGGCGCGGCATAGGGAAACAGCGAGTGCCCGGCATATTGCCGCAAGGTGAGATCGCCCGCGAACAGCGCGGCGCCGCCTACGAAGCCGGTCGCGGCAATGAGGCCAATTCCGCCATGCAGAAGGCCGCGCGCGAGCAACGCGACCGCCGCAAGTATGGCAGTCGCATGAAACAGCAGCATGGCGCTGGCCGACGCAAGCCGGCTCGCGTCGCCGCCATGGGTGGAGGCGGCGGCCAGCGCGACGCCGGCGGCGCCCATCAAACCGGCAAGCCCAATCAACAGGCGGTGCACCGCCATCACGTGCTCCGCTCTTCCAGCAGCTTCGCCATCGCGGCGCGCAGCTCGGCCATGCCCGTCGCGCTCCGCGACGAGGTCGCGAGCACGTTCGGGAACGCGGCCGGATGCTTGGCCAGCGCGGCCTCGGTCTCGACAATGCGCGAGGCAAGCTCGGTGGGCTTCACCTGGTCGGCCTTGGTCAGCACGATCTGATAGCTCACGGCGGAGCGGTCGAGCGTCCCAAGGATCTCGAGATCGACGTCCTTCAGGCCGTGCCGCGCGTCGATCAGCACATAGACGCGCGCGAGGCTGGCGCGGCCCAGCAGGAATTTGTGAATGAGCTCGGTCCAGGACGCGACCTGGCTCTTCGGTGCCTTGGCGTAGCCATAGCCGGGCATGTCGACGAGGCGCAGGTCGGTTTTCCCGGGGACCTCGAAGAAGATCAGCTCTTGGGTGCGACCCGGCGTGTGCGAGGTGCGCGCCAGCGCGTTGCGGCCGGTGAGCGCGTTGATCAGGCTCGACTTGCCGACATTGGAGCGGCCGGCAAAGGCGATCTCCAGCCCGTCCATCGGCGGAAGCGTCTGGATCGAGGGCGAGGCCCAGATGAACTGCCAGTCGCGCGCGAACAGCTTTCGCCCGGCCTCGATCAGCTTCGCATCTTTGTCGTCGGTCATGCGAAGATCCACTCCTAATTATGATTATGGCCGGGCAAAAGCGCGAAGCGCGTCCTTCCCGACCAAATGTCCCGGCCATCCACGCCTGTCTGCGGGGCGCCCTCCTAAACGTGGATGCCCGGGACAAGCCCGGGCATGACGATGTGGAGGCAGTTTGCCTGGCAGTGTCGGAGGCTACGTCGCCTCAGTCGTCACTTTTTTTTTGAACAAACTTCGAATGTTGTCGAGCAACTCCACCTTCACGCCGTTGCGGCGCATGATGAAGCTCTGCTGGAGCACCGAGAGCGTGTTGTTCCAGGCCCAGTAGATCACGAGGCCCGCCGGGAAGCCCGCCAGCATGAAGGTGAAGATCAGCGGCATCCAGTTGAAGATCATCTGCTGGGTCGGATCCGGCGGCGTCGGGTTCAGCTTCATCTGGAACCACATCGTGATGCCCATGATGATCGGCCAGATGCCGAGCGCGAGGTAGTGGCCGAACACCGGAATCGTGGTCGGATCGAGCGGGATCAGCCCGAACAGGTTGAACAGATTGGTCGGGTCTGGCGCGGAGAGGTCCTTGATCCAGCCGTAGAACGGCGCGTGCCGCATCTCGATGGTGACGAACAGCACCTTGTAGAGCGAGAAGAACACCGGGATCTGGATCACGACGGGAAGACAGCCGGCGACTGGATTGATCTTCTCCTTGCGGTAGATCTCCATCATCTCCTGCTGCTGCTTCACCTTGTCATCGGGGTAGCGCTCTTTCAGCGCCTGAAGCTGCGGCTGGATCGACTTCATCTTCGCCATCGAGGCATAGGACTTGTTCGCCAGCGGGAAGAACAACAGCTTCACGATCACGGTCACGAGCAGGATCGAGATGCCGAAATTGCCGAAGAAGCGGTAGAAGAAGTCGAGGCCGAGGAACATCGGCTTGGTGATGAAATAGAACCAGCCCCAGTCGATCAACAGGTCGAAATGGTTGAGGCTGAGTTCCTTGTTGTAGCCGCCGTGGCCGGCGAGCGGGAAGTTGATGCCGACGACGCCGGCTTCCTTGGCGCCGGCAAACAGCCGCGCATTCGCCGTCGCACTGCCGCCGATCGCGACGGTGACGGGATCGAGCAGATAGTCGGTCTGGTAGGTGTGGACGTTGCCGCTCGGGTTCGACGAGAAGCGCGCCTGAAGCTGGGCGCTGGTGTCCGGCAGCAGCGCCGAGGCCCAGTACTTGTCGGTCATGCCGAGCCAGCCATTGGTGGCCTTGAAGTTCACCGACTTGGCTTCGTCGATCTTCTTGTAGGCGTATTCCTGCAGGCCATCGAGATAGCCGATCAGGCCTTCATGCAGGATGTAGTAGCCGGAGACCTGCGGGGTGCCGTGGCGCGAGATCAGCGCGAACGGATAGAGCGTGACCGGCGCGTTGCCGACATTGCTCACCTCGTCCTTGATGGTGAAGAGATAGTGGTCGTCGACCGAGATGGTGCGGCGGAAGGTGAGGCCCTCGCCGTTGTCCCATTTCAGCACCGCCGGCGTCGTCGGCGTCAGGCTGCCGCTGCCGTCCTGCTGCCAGGCGGTCTGCGCGTCCGGCAGTTTGGCCGTCACGCCCGTCGCGGGCACCCAGCCGAACTCGGCGTAATAGGGCTCCGCGGTGCCCGAGGGCGAATACAGGATGATCGGCGGCGACTTCGGATCGACCGTTTCGCGATACTGCACCAGCGCGAGATCGTCGATGCGGCCGCCCTTCAGCGAGATGCTGCCGGCGATCCGCGGCGTGTCGATCTTCACGCGCGGGCTGGCCGCAATCGCGGTGTCGCGGGCGACGACCGGCTGGGCCTGCTGGTTCGCTGCCGGCGTCGACGGCTGCGCGCCGCCGGATTGCGGTGTGGCGCCCGGCGTTGCGGAGGCCGTCGGCTGCGGCGTGGTCTTCTGGAGCTCGGCCTGCGCCTGCTGCTGGGCGCGCTGCTTCTCCATCGCCGGCACGTTGTAGAAATACTGCCAGGCGATCAGCACGAGGCCCGATAGAATGACGGCGAGGATGGTATTGCGATTGTCGGTCATCATCTAATGTCTCGTCATCAATCCGGTTTGCGGCTGGCAGCAGGAGCGGTGCCGGGCCCAATGCACTCGGTTCTTGGGCCGCGTCCCTTTGACTGTCCCTTGTGAGATCCCGTGTGAGATCCCTTGGCCGTATGCCGCGCGGGCTTCGAGAACGCTATGCGCAGATCGTCGAGCATGGTGGCGAAGGGACGCGAGAGCGCGTCCCTTCGGCCGACCAGTACATAGTCATGATGGGGCTGCATTGACACCGGATCGAGCCGCTTCACCAGTTCGCGAAGCCGGCGCCGGATGCGATTGCGCTCGGGGGCGTTGCCGTTCTTTTTGGTGACGGTGAAGCCTACTCGGATCGGGCCGCCGTCGTCGCGAGGGCGGCTTTGCAGGACGAACGCGGGACTATTCACCCGCGCGCCATTGGCAACGGCGAGGAAATCCGCCCGCTGCCTCAGCCGATCCATGATGAAATCCCAAAAAGGGGGTCTGGCTCAGGCGCTCAGACGCTTGCGGCCGCGGGCGCGGCGGGCGGCGAGAACCTTGCGGCCGCCGGCAGTGGCGAGACGGGCACGGAAACCGTGACGGCGCTTGCGCACCAGTTTGCTGGGTTGATAAGTCCGCTTCACGGGTTTTTCTCCGCTGACCGGGCAATTTGCCTGTAGAATTGATGGTAAAGTCCGGAAGATGCGGCCCAAAACGGGCCCTTTTTCGGCCCCAAGAGAGCCGCTCCCGGCGTTACACCGGGTCATCGCGGACAATTCGCGCGGCTTATATGCGAGCGCCCCCTTTTCGTCAACGCCACAAGAGCGCAGGATTGCGGTGAATATCGCTGTTTGTGCGGGGTTTTTAATCGGTGAGGTAGCGACTCGCCGTATCAGCGCTTACATCCCACATCGGGAGATTAGCGATCCGTAATTTGACCGGACCGGGGCGGGGCCGCATCCTTCTTCCGCCAGATCGTTCACCGGCCAAATCAGTGAGGACGAATTTCGTGGCAGCGACAGACCTCCAGCCGATCCAGGATACGGATCAGGGGGACCCGCCGGCGATCCGGCCGCGTGGGCCTGCCGGGCTTGGGCTGTCGGGCAAGCTGCTGCTGCTCACCGTCCCCCTGGTGATGATCGCGGCCATTCTGCTCTATGTGCCTGCCATCGCCAACTTCTGGGTCAACCGGCTGAACGACCGCGTGGCCGCGGCCAACACGGCGGCGCTGGTGCTCGACGCCGCGCCGCTCGGCATGGTTCCCGATTCGCTGTCGCGCGAGATCCTGAAAAGCATCAATGCCCGCGCCGTCGCCATCAAGATGGGCCAGCAGCGCCGGCTGCTCGCCAGCGACAATCTGCCGGCCGCGATCGAGCACGACGTTGACCTCCGCGACATGACCGTGTGGGAGGCGATCACCGGCTCGATCCAGATGATGCTGGAGACCGGCAACCAGGCCATCCGCATCGTCGGCCCCGGCGTCGGCAATGCCCAGTTCGTCGAGATCGTGACCGACGAATTGCCGCTGCGGCAGTCGATGTACCGATTCTCCCGCAATGTCGTCGTGGTCGCGCTGATCATCGGGGTGCTGACCGCGGGCCTCGTCTATCTCGCGCTCCACTATCTCTTCGTGCGGCCGATGCGGCGGCTGACCGCGAGCCTGGTCGGCTTCCACGAAAACCCCGAGAGCTCGGCGCGGATCATCGTGCCGAGCCAGCGCAGCGACGAGATCGGGGTCGCCGAACGCGAATTGTCCGACATGCAGCGCGATTTGATGTCGATGCTGCATCAGAAGAGCCGGCTTGCCGCGCTCGGCCTCGCCGTCTCCAAGATCAACCACGATCTGCGCAATTTGCTCGCGTCGGCGCAGCTTCTGTCGGACCAGCTCGCCAGCGTGCCGGATCCGCGGGTGCAGCGCTTTGCGCCCAAGCTCGTGCGCTCGCTCGAGCGCGCCATCGCCTTCTGCCAGTCGACGCTGTCCTACGGCCGCGCCCAGGAGGCCTCGCCCGACCGCCGCATGATCATGATCGAGCCGGTCGTGCTGGAAGTGCGCGAGACCGCGGGCCTTGCCAGCGATGCCTCGATCGCCTGGGTCGCCGCGATCGAGCGCGGGCTCGCGGTCGATGCCGACCCCGACCAGCTGTTCCGCGTGCTGCTCAACCTCGTCCGCAACGCCGCCCAGGCGCTGGAAAGCCATTCCTCCGGCGACGGTGGCGTGCAGCAGATCCGGATCACGGGCAAGCGCGAGGGCGCCGTCGCCATCCTGGAGGTCTCCGACACCGGCCCCGGCGTCCCCCAGAAGACGAGGGACCATCTATTCGAGGCGTTCCAGACCTCGGGGCGCCCCGGCGGCAGCGGGCTTGGCCTCGCTATCGCCGCCGAGCTCGTCCGCGCCCATGGCGGCGACATCCACCTGGTCGAAGGCACCATCGGCGCCACCTTCCGGATCGTCATCCCCGACCGCCCCGTGGAACTGCTCTCCATCCGCAACGAGCGGGCAAGGGCGTAAGGCTCATCGCTGTCATTCCGGGGCGGCGCAGCGCGCCGAACCCGGAATCCGGAGGTTTTGGCGCGAGATTCCAGGTTCGACGCTCCGCATCGGCCCGGAATGACAACGGAAACCGTCACCCCCCTGCAAAATCTCCCCATCCCGGACCTTGCCAACCGGGGCAAGAGCGGTTAGTCAGAGCGCTCTTTCGCACCCCTCCGGCGCTGTCCGGAGGCTGCGTGCGGGCCCCGCCCGCAAACGCTGTTCGCGAAAACGCGCCCGTAGCTCAGCTGGATAGAGCATCAGACTACGAATCTGAGGGTCGGACGTTCGAATCGTTCCGGGCGCGCCATTTTCCTGCCATCCAGAACAAAGCCGCGAACTGTTGCAGAGCTCCCGTCTGGATCGGTGGCCGGTGTCGTCGCCGACCCCTCAGCGGATCATGGTCTTCCGCTCCGCTCCGTCTCGCCTGGGCACCACTTCGACCGCCGAAGCCAAACGGCGCGGCTGGAGCAGGACGGCGAACTCTTCGAGCGGTAGCGGCGGAGAAAAAAGATAACCTTGCGCCATGGTCGCGCCGTTTTCGGCCGCGAACCGAAGGTCTTCTGCCGTTTCAACGCCTTCTACGACCGTTTCGAACCCCAATTCGTCCGCAAGTCCAAGCGCCAGGCGAAGGATCGTCTGCTTTTCGCGGTCTTCCGCGACACCCGCCACGAGCGTGCGATCGAGCTTCACGGCGTCGAAGGGGAGCCTCGCCATCGTCGAAAGATTCGAATAGCCGGCTCCGAAATCGTCCATTGCGAAGCGTATGCCCAATTGCCTGAGCAGGCTTATTCTCTCGCGCACGACGTCAGGATTGCGCATCGCGACCGACTCTGTGATCTCGATCTCGAGCTTGGGCGGCGGGAAGTCGGCCTCGCGAACGGTCGTGATGATATCCCTGATGAACAGCGGGTCTTCGATTTCCGTCGCCGCGACATTTACGGCGAGCACGAGGTTCGAGCCGGCCCGGATCAAGCCCCCGATTTCGGCGAGCGCGCGCCTGAGCACGAAGCGGTCGATCTCCATGATGAGGCCGATCTCTTCCGCGATCTTGATGAAGCGCTGAGGAGGAATGTCGCCCTCCTTCGGGTGATGCCAGCGCGCCAGCGCCTCCACCCCTAGGATGCGGCCATCCGTGCAGGACACCTTGGGCTGGTAATGGACGACGAGCTCTTCATTGCGGATCGCCAGGGCGAGGTCGGTTTCGAGCGCATGGCGGGCACGCGCGACCTCTGCGAGATCCGGAGTGAAGAACGCGTAGGTATTGCGTCCCGAGCTCTTCGCGACGTACATCGCAAGGTCGGCACGGATCAGGAGATCGTCATAGGTTGTGCCGTGGGTGGGCCAGATCGCAATGCCGATGCTGACGCCGATGGTCGCATGGTTGCTCTGGAGCTTGAAGGAAACCTGCAGCGTCTCGATCATCTCGCGGGCACTGAGGCTCGCGGCCTCGATCGTCTTCACCCCGGCGATGATGGCGACGAACTCGTCGCCCCCGACCCGGGCGAGCAGATATTTACCGGCAGCGCCCTTGGACGTCAGCAAATTGCTCAAGCGCTCGGCCACCATCCTGAGCAGCTCGTCGCCAGCCTTGTGCCCGAAAGTGTCGTTGATGGATTTGAAGCCATCCAGGTCGAGGAAGAACAGCGCTCCGCCCTCTTCCGCGCCGATGAGCGCCGGCGCATCGATGCGCATCTTCTCCCGATTGGGAATGCGGCTCACCGTGTCGTAGAAAGCGAGCTGACGAATTCTTCGAGTGCTGGCCCGCAAATGCGTCAGCATTCGCTCGAATGCGAGGCCGAGGCCGCGGACCTCGCCGATGCCCGTTGCGCGGAATTGAACGTCAAGATCGCCACCCGCGATTTCCTGGGCGGTCTTGGCGAGCGCTGAAAGTCCTTTCGTGAGGTGCCTCACGGCGGCCAATAGTGCGACGACCAAGGCACCGAGCGCCAGCGCCGCGGATGCCAGGAACTGCCACATCAGCGAACGCGTATGGGATGCGCCGATCTGGAACATCTGATCGCGTGTCGTCGTCACCAGCGATGCGCTCGCGAACGTACACACCTTGAGCGTCGCCTCGTAATCGACACAGCGCGCGACGTAGTTGCCGTCATCCGAGCGCTGCAGCCCGGCCAAACGCGTCCCGGCGCCGCTGAATCTCACCCCTTCAGGCCCCGCGGAAGACACGATCTCGTTGTCACCCGTGATGATGACCACGCCGGCATTGGCTAGCGAAGTGAAGTTCTCGAGAGTCCGTTCCGTGCGGCCGAGCGGTCGGACGGCGGCAAGCGCGCCGATGAGGTCGCCGAAGTCGTCGAACACGGGCTCGATCGCGGTGTGCGCTATGGTGTGGCGCTGCGGCAGGCCGAGCGCTGACAATTCACGCAATTTGAGCTCATAGGTGCCTTCCTCACCCCGCGGGTGCGAGCGGCTATTGTCCTTGAGGATCGCGTTGAGACTGACAGAGAGAGCGGTACCCTCGAACGCCCGGTTCAGCGCGAGGAGGTCGAGGGGCGTGTTGGCGCCGATCACGCGACCGGTTCCGTCGAAGGCGATCAGCCTTTCGAAGCCGGAGGTCGAAGCAACGACGCTGAGCAGCTCGCGGATAGTCACATCGTTGTTCGAGGCGACCGCCTTGGCGACATCGGCGCGCTGAGCGATCTGACGCAGGCCAGATGCGGTTTCTGCGCCCAGGACCTCGATTCGCGCTCGCGCCAACTGCGCCTCGCCGTCGAGGCGATGAGCGAGCTGGTCTTCCGAGAGTTCACCCAGTGCCGCAGCCTGATGCCTCAGTTGCTGCTGCAGGCGGAGCACCGTCAAGCCACCGATGACGCCGAGCCCGAGGACGCCGGTCGCGAGCACGACGGCAACAAGGCGCATGGCGATAGACGAGGGGAAACCCGGAATCCCGGACAGAACGGCCCAGCGACGCCAGCGGGGCGGCGCCCTCGATGCCTCTGCCATATCCGGGTCAGTCGCCACCACCGCCAGCACCTTGAGCTTACGGGGGCCGGTCAATGTCGCTCATTGAGGCCCCTTCCAGGCGCCAACCTTAGGCGAGTGAAATACCCAAAATCGTCAATTTGATCGTCTATTTGTGGCCGGTTAATTAGCAAATGGTTTTTCTTAACCATCAGATTTTGTGCTTTTTACTTTCTGTCCGCCACAGATGACTCCAAAAGGCACGGCGTTGCGACAACAGATGGTTTAGGTTTCTTTGCCAGATTGCGCACCTCGTCGTTCGAAGGGGTTTGCCATGGCATTTTCGAGGATAACGGCGGTAATTTTGGGCCTCTGCCTTGCGGGGGTGAATGCCGCTAGCGCCGAAACACGCAGGCTCGACATCGTCGGGACCGGAGACGGCATCGATGTCCTCCGCGTCGTCGCCGCGAGCTTCATGCAGCAGGAAGGATCGGCACGGATCGAGGTCCCGCCGAGCATCGGTTCTGGCGGAGGCATCGCGGCCGTGGGGTCCGGCAAGGCGATCTTAGGGCGCATCGCACGCCGCCTGACCGACGCCGAAGCGGCTTCCGGCATCGTCTACAAGGCGATCGCCCGCCTGCCCTCGGCTTTCATCGTCCATCCCGGCTGTGGAGTGAGTGCCGTCACAAGCGATCAGCTCGTTGCGATCTATTCGGGCCGACTCGCGAATTGGAAGGAGCTGGGCGGCACCGATATGCGCATCCGCGTCGTGCGGCGCGAGGACCAGGACAGCACTCTCACCGTGCTACGGGCCAGCATGCCCGGCTGGCATGATCTCGAGATCACCGAGAAATCGAAGACGGCGACGACCACACAGGAAGCGATCGAGACGGTTCGCGATGTCCAAGGCGCGATCGGCTTCGGCCCCTTCTCGCGGCCGTTGGAACAAGGGCTCACCGTGCTTCGCGTGGACGGCCACTACCCGACCGACGCGGATTATCCCTCGAGCGTGGTGCTGGCGCTGATCTATTTAAGCACGTTGCAGGATCCGGACGCCTTGGCCTTTCTACGCTTTGCCGATACGCAGAAGGCGGCCGACGTCATCACCAGCCTCGGGAGTCTGCCCGTCAAGCCGTGAGCCGCCGGGGCTCGCTGGCCGCCGGCGCTGCTGAGCACGGCATCGGCTCACAGGCCGGGGCGATGAGGCTGCTCCCGGCTTCGCCATAGACGGGTGACCTTGTCCATCAGCGATGAGGTTTGAGAGCTCGGCAGGAAAGGATCGGCGTAGCATTGCGCATTGGCCGAGCGCGCCTTGTTCTTCACGATATCGACGAGACCAGCGGGGCCGGCGACGTAGACCGTATCCTCCAGCCCGAGCAGGGGCAGGTAGTGCGATGGGCGCCCGGGCCTGATCGGCAGGGTAGATCCGACCTCCGTCGTCGCGATGACGTCGCGGACACCGTCGTCGATCAGCCACTGCAGCGAGGGAAGCATATAGAGGTTATCGGCATCCCGGCTGCCGGCCACGACCGCCATCTCGCGGTTGCGCTGGGTCGAGCGCGCCGAGCGGGCCAGCGCCCAGATCGGGGCCCAGCCTGCTCCGCCGGCGACCAGCACTAGCGGCCCCTGGCCCTGTCGTAGATAGGCTTGTCCGAAGGGGCCTTGCACATGCGCCGCATGGCCGGGCCTGATGGCCTTGCCGAACTGCCCCGACACGGTGCCGTCATGCAGGCGCCGGATGTGGAAGACGAGTTCGACTTGCTTGAAGGAACCATCGAGTCTGAAGGTCGGGCTGAACTCGCGCGCAGGATAGCCGGAAAACTTGACACGCACATATTGGCCCGGCCGAAACTCGAGCGGCGCCGAGGTCGTCAGCACGACTTCGGCGATCTCTGGCGAGAGTTCGTTGATCTCGGTAACGGCGCACGCCCGCTTCATCGGTAGCGGCAATTCTTCGAATTCGATCTCCGCATCGCCTGCGACCGCGGCCTGGCAGGCGAGCACAGTGCGGCCATGACCCGAGCCGCCGTCATCGACCGAGCCCGAAACGACCGTCACCCGGCAGCTCTGACATTGTCCCGATCTGCAGTCGTGTGGAATGAGGATCGAGCCGCCGAGCGCCGCGTCGATCAGGCTTTCGCCAGCGCGAGCTTCGACGGGCTTGCCGTTGAGGACGAGCCGACAATGCGTCTTCATCGCGAGCCCTCTGGGCGCCGCGAATTTCTGCGAGCAGGCCGCTGCTCGCCGCGCCGTAGTCGCCTCCGGTCGAGCACGCAGCCCCCCATGAGACGCCTAGTCCTGCGTGAGGACACGCACCGGGCGGTTATGGCTCGCATGCCGCGTCTGTGCATGGTCGAAGACAGCGACCCACATGTAGAGATCGCGGGCTGGCACGAAGGCTTTGTCATATCTGCCATCGCTTTTCATGTTGCGCGTCAGCTCGAGCGTCCAATGTCCGTTGCTCCATTTTGAAACCCCGGTGACATTGGCCCGCTCTCCTTCGGTGTCGCCGGCAATAATCACGCCAGGCAGGGTCGTGCCAACGGGAATCCTCGCGTCGGCCTCTGGAGTGTAGGGTTCGCTCTCCCAGTCGAACATGTACCAGCGCCCGTTCTCGTCGTCGCTGCTGTCGGGATTAAGATCGAATTTGCTGAGGGCGGCGACCTGCGCCTTCCAGTCCTTGGGAAGCCGCAGAACCGTGACGGGCCCCTTGTCGTTCCTGCGGATGAACTTGAAATTATACGAATAAAGAGTGCGACCAGGCTTGTTCCAATAGCCGCCCTGGTAGCGGGCATCGTAATTTTGCTCGTCCAGGGTCGGGGCGTAGGGCGGGCCGATATATTGGCTGTCGACACGCCCGAGCATGCCCCCGCGCGACGCCTTCCACTGCCACATGTCTATGTAGCTGCCATCCGTCGTGTAGTGGAAGCCCCGGCCGTTGATCGGCATCGGTTTGCCGGGCAGCGGGTTGGTGCCGAGATCCGTCGCGCCTGCGCCGCCGAGCGATGGATTATCAGAGAAAATGACCGCAAGTTTATCCTCGTAGAAGTCGACGGCGTCTTGCAGGCCCGCACGCTCGTCGAGGACGTGCCAGCCATCCTCCTTCTTGATGATCGGAATGCGGCGCAGGGAGCGCGTGGGATCTTCCCAGCGGAAGGCGAAATAGATCTTCTGCCCGTCGTGCAGGGCGCGCACCTCCACGAGCGATTCGCCCGATCCGCCGAGATTGGCACCCTGCTGCGTGCGGATGAAGACGGGGCGCGCGCGCGACCAGGCGGGATCGCCCATGGCGCCGTCCAGCTTGGGCGCGTCGCTCACCCGCGCGACGACGAGCGTATCGCGCGTCGCCCAGTCGAGCCCGGCGACGCCGCACGCGACTGCCACCCCGATTGCAGCGGCGACGAGAAGAGGCCTCGGCCGCAGGGCCTTCGTGATCGCGAGCGGGGCCGGCCGAAACACGCGGAAAATCTGCAGCCAGCCGCCATAGAGATAATGCGCGGCGACATGCGCGAAGATATAGGCGAGCGCAACGTAGGCGGCGGTCGAGTGGAGATAAGCCCACCAGCCGCCATAGCCGAGATACATCATGACGCCCGTCGCCGTGAGGAAGGTCACGAGCGCATAGACGAACCAGTGCAGGATGACGTTGACGGCCCCCCACTTGAGGCGAGCCGGAGCGCGCATCGCGAGGATCCGCGTCTTCTTGGGGCTGTTGCGCTCGACGAGGCCGCTGCGCGCGAGGTAGGCGACGTAGGCCGACCCGCAGAAGAAGACGGCGAGTCCCGCGAGGAAATGCCAGGAAAAGATCTCGCCCTGCGGCAGGACCGGAGCGAGCCATTTCGAGAAGGGGGCGCGCAGCGCGTCTGCTGCGATGCGTAGGCCGGTAACGAGGCTTACGACGAACGCGAACGCGGTCGCCCAATGGAGCGTTATCGTCCCGACATCCGTGCGTGGCGGGCCTTCGTGAGGCTTCGTTTGAGCGAGGCTTCTCTCGGTCAAGGCGTCGGCGTTCGTTCGAGCGGTGTCATTTTTCATTGCATAAAGCTTACCCACGGTAAACCGGCAGAGCCACAGCGTCCGCTTTTCGCTCTTCCGAGAAAAGCGGACAGCTGCGATCAAGCTACCTTCGCGATATCATAAGCAAGTTATCAAGTCTGGCGAGATTGCTCGTTTCGCGACAATTCGTCCCCGGTCGGCCGTCCCTTGGACATTCGAGAAGGCGCGAGCGTCACGAGGTTTATCGGGCCCGCCGAACGGCCGCTTTGCGTAGACGACCCGCTCCGCTTGCGCAGTGGCGCCAGAGAGGCCGCGAAGCATTGGGGATTTGGCGAGATGGGCGTGGTCGCCGAAGAAGCTAAGGCGGCCGGATCCCAGTCAAAGCGGTCGGCCAAGGAGCCGCCCTTGGGGCATACGCCGTTGGGGGCCGTAGGTAGCCTTCAGCGTGTCGATCCTCCCCAGGAACTTGAATTTATATAACAATTTCAATTATATATGAGTTCACGGTTTGTTCTGAAGGGCGCGCCAGTTTCCGAATGGCTTGCGCATAGACTTCCGCCGATCGATATTTTCGTGTCGCTTTGGAGAAGAATCCACGATGCAGCTCGGGTGATGAGCCTGCAGCAACGCTAGTTCGTCGCGATACATCGCTTTTGACGACGGATCCCGTGAGCCTGCGATCCTCCGATCAGTTCGAGGACTTGTCCCCGCGGGCAGGCGCTGCTTTGGACGATCATTCGCTGGCCGGTCGGAATTGATCCATCGGGCGGCTCACCCGGCAATCGGCGATTGGGAGAAAATTCGGTCGGCGGCAGAGACCTCTGCGGCTTCGAACTTCCCGCTGATGATTCGTCCGGAGCTCTCGAAGATATGTTCTTCCTGGGACGCGCACAGTTTCCATCATCCTGCAGCTCGAGGCCGCTCTTGCAGGTGATCTTCGTGCAAGCGTCTCCCTCTGCCCGGTAACCATGGTCACAGACAAGCGGGCATACCCTCGGCGCACGAGCCTTGATCGCATCGATGGTGTCGATGGATACGGCCTGCACGTCGAATTCGGTACCGGCATACTTATCGAACAGACTCAGCGAACGGCGTGACGATGCATTCCAGTCGCCATCCGCGGCAGTCGTCAAACATCCGACGCGGCGCAGCTCCAGCTGAGCGAGCTTCGCCATTTCTTGCGGCGACAGACTGGGTTGCGAGACCGTCGGCTGGACGGCGGCAATCTTCTGAGCGGCTTCATCAGCCGACTTCTTATCGGCAGCCTGCTTTACGGCCTGCTCCGCCGCAGCCTTTTCACTCGCAAGTCTGTCAGCGAGCGCCTTCTCGGCCGCTTGCTTTTCGGCTAGCGCCTTGACCACGGCGGCCTCCGCTTCTTTCCTTCGTTGCTCGGCCGCTTCTGCCTTTGCTTCCTCGATCTGCTTGGCCTTTTCCGCCGCAAGACGGTGCTCCTCGGCAGACTTGGCTGCGGCAGCTGCCCTGTCCTGATCGGCCTTCTTCGCACGCTCTGCGACCAACCTGGCTTTCTCCTCGTCGGCCTGCCGAGCCTTTTCTGCAGCCGCCGCGCGTGCCTCCTCGGCAGCGATCTTGTTCAGTTGGCCTTTGGCCAAATTGGCGTAAAACCCCTCCGGATATTGCGCGAGAAAAGCGGTCCAGCCATCCCTTGTACCGAGCTGCAATGAGAATTCGTAATCCTTGCGGACTGTTTCCAGCGGACTCGCCTGCGGGCCAGCTGCGACCGGCTTGGCCGGCACAAGCGTAACGTCATTGCCACCGAGCGAGCCATAGACATAAGGCTCCTGCTTGAAGCTCGTGTTCTTCAACACATCGTCACGGACAAACCCAAACGCCTTGCGCAGATCAAGGCCGGGCTTCGTTAGATGATCGGCGAGGGCCGAAGCAAACGGGCTGTTCTTCGAGTCGCCGTCCGACGCTGTCGATCCAGCCTTGGCCGCAAAGGCGATCATCGTGTTCGCGCTGTTTGGCTCAACCTTTGCCAGCCCCCGTCCAATCGCGCGCGAGGACAGCGTGCGCTTCATCGTTTTGGCGAAGGGATTATCGCGACAAGCATCCAGAATGACGAGACGAAGCTGCTTGGCAGGTTCGATCGTTACCAACACCCGATCCAGAGGAAAGGCTTCGTCATATACATCGGTATCAGTCTCGAGAACCGCGTCCGTGGGAATCAGGTAGTTGCTGCCGTCGACCTCGAGGCCATGGCCGGCATAGTAAACCACGGCCATCTCGGCATCGCGCGTTTTCGTGCCGAACTCGCGCATCTCCGCAGTATTAAGATCGAGCTTGACGTCCACCACATCGAAACCGGCAGTCTGGAACATCTTGCCGATCAGACCTGCATCGTTGATCGGGTTGCCGAGCCGCGGAACGGTCTTATAGGCGGAGTTGCCGATAACGAGGGCGACGCGCTTTTGGGCGAGCGCCGGTTCACACCCGAGCCAGGCAAGGAAAATGATTATGGAAAAGATGCGAAATACGCCGATCACAACCCCAAATCACTATGTGACCAGAGTATTCGCAGAATGGACAAACGCAACTGCCATTCTGTGACTTGCATCACTCTCATAGAGATGGGGTAAATGAGTGGACCCCTAGACTCCTGCTTAACAGCATGATCTCACCCCACCGGCCGACTGCCCATTTCCGCTCATGGTCCACCAAGATAGGGGCACGGCGAACGAATAGTGCCCATCTTCATCGAGCGCGGCGTGCCATTTCCATAGTAAGTTGTCCCATGCGTCCAATCGATCGTCTGTTCTCCTGCCTCGTCCTGTTTCTTGCAATCGCAGCCGTCCCGGTCCTTCCCGCGCGCGCGGCCGAAACCTGCCCGTTCATCAGCGCCCAGGAGCTCGCCGGCGCGATGCCGGCGCTCAAATGGTCGCTGATTTCAAATCAGGACGGCCGCGGCTGCATCTACCAGGCCGGCCGCGGCGACACGATGATGTTGAGCGTGTTCCGGAATCCCGACAAGGACCGCGCCAGGGAATTGTATGCGACCTTCGTCAAGACGCTCGGCGAGCGCATGCCGCTGAACGCGGTGTCCGGGATCGGCGACGAAGGCCAGGGCGGAACGAGCGCCGCCGGCGCGCAGCGCCAGGAGGCCTCGGTCGTCGCCTTGTCCGGTGATTACATCCTGCAGATCAGCGTCTATCCGATCGGCCGGCGTGCCGACGATGCGCTGCTCGGACCGATCACCGAAGCCGCGCGCGTTGCCATCGGGAAGGTGAGCAAGAGCAGCGAGCGGTTCGGCAATTGCGAGTGGCTCACGGCCGCGGATGCCGACGGCTTTCTCGACAAGGGCACGCTGACGGTCCAGCGGACCGGCGCGGGCAGCTGCATGATGTTCGATCGCGAGGCCAACACCATGACCGTCGCGGTGATCGCGATCTCGCGCGACACCGTCATCAGCATGATGAAGCGCACGGGCCCGTGCCAACACGTGGCGATACCCGAGTTCGGCAGTGAAGCGTTCGGCGAGCATTCCTGCACCAAGGGCAACGGCAACGCCGTCAACATCTATGTCTGGAAGAACGGCAGGCAGGCTTCGATCCTGTTCGCGCCGGTCAAGCCGCATCCTGAGTCCGGCTCGGTCGAGCGCCTGAAGGCGGTCGCCGGGCGAGTCTATGGAAAACTGTAACGGCGCCGCGTGACAGCGCCGGTGCACGCGCCCGTGGCTCGGCTGGATAGAGCGTCAGACTACGCAGAGTGGCACAGCGAAACAATAGTACCCATCTTCATCGGCGGTGGTGCGCCATTTCCGCTTCGCTTGCGATGCCGCCAATCAATGGTGGCCTTTGCTGTGCTTCCCGTGGCTTACGGGATGCTTGCCACGACGTTGGGCCGGTTTTTCTCGAGCCAGGCGACGGCCTCGGGTCCATCGACGACACATGCGAAGGTTTCCCAGGTCGGGTCCTCCAGGGATTCCGATTGCAGTCGCGTCGCCGCATACTCGACGAGGTCGTGCAAGCCTTCGTATCCTCGTCGATGCTCGAGAGACTCTGCGATCGCCGTGCTGGTCCATCCTCGTTGGGCCAAATCGATGATGCTCGGAGCAGCAGCCTCGTTGAACCACGGTGTGGCGTCGAACTCGATACAGCGGACATTGTCGGCGGTATGGCAAGTGGCGTGAATCATTGGCTTCCTCCCTCTAGGCCTTGACCAGATCCCCCAGCAAGTTCGCGGCCACCATGAGCTTGGCGAGCGTCAGGCCACCGGCGGCTATCTCTTCGACCGCACGGCGGATGCGCGTCGCCTCGGGGTGAGCTGCAAGCCAGGTCTCCGCGGCCTGCTGACCGGATTGGCCGGTTGCCAGCATAGCTGCGGTCAGGCGTCTTTCGGCTGCCGCGATCAGTTCGACGGCGCGGTCGATGGCCAGGCGTTCGAAATGATCGCTGGCAGCCACGCTGCGCGCGGCGGCCACGATGCGGTCGAGGCGGAAATTGGCCTCAGTGGCAAAGAACGTCGCAGTGGCATCGCGGATGCTGCGGCTGGTGCGCTCGGCGACCGTCACGATATCAGGCGCCGAGACCAGAGCGTCGAGGTCCGCCAATTCGCCGGCGAGGCCGGTCGGGACGCCGGCATCGGTCAGTTCCTGCCGGCGCTTGCCGCGCGCGGCTTGCAAGTCCGGTGGCAGGGCGTCGTCGAGGGAGGCTGCGATCTCGCGGACGGCAGGGCCAAACCGGGCGTTGATCGCGCTCAGCCCATCCTTGAAATCGACATTGCGCACATACCAGACCATGCGGGAGAGCAGGAGATCCTGGATCGCCGCGTAGAGGCTGAGCTGCAACTGCCCGTCGATACGTGTGTCGAGCGCGTCGATCGCGTCATTGAGTCGCCTGAGCTCGTAGATCGCGTCCACCGCCACCTGCGCCATGACGATGGTCGAGATATCAGCGTCGGTCTCGTCGGTCAGGCGCACGATGCAGGCCGGGCCCCCGCGGTTGATCACGGCATTGACGAGACTGGTCGCGATGATCTCGCGTCGGAGGCGATGGAGCTCGACCGCGGTCGGGAATTTGTCGAGAATCTCGCGCGGAAAATACAGGGACAGTCTGCGGGCGAGATAAGGATCATCCGGCACGCCGGTGAGGAGCAGGTCTTCGTAGAGTGTCAGCTTGGCGTAGGCGAGCAATACGGCAAGCTCCGGCCGTGTCAGGGCCTGGCCGCGCCTCGTGCGCTCGACGATCGCTGCATCGTCGGGCAGGAATTCCACGGCGCGGCTGAGCAGGTGACGCTGCTCGAGCGACTGCATCAGGCGGGTGAGGAAGCCGGTCTCGGCCACGCCCTTGCGTTCGGCAAGCGAGAGCGCCAGCGTCTGGAGGTAGTTGTTGCGCAGCACCAGCGTGCCGACTTCGTCGGTCATCGCGGCGAGCAGGGTGTTGCGGTCAGCCGGGCTGAGACGTCCCTCGCGCTCGGGACGCGCCAATGCAATCTTGATGTTGACCTCGACGTCGGACGTATTCACGCCGGCGGAATTGTCGATCGCGTCGGTGTTGAGCTTGACGCCCGCCTGCGCCGCTTCGATGCGGCCGCGCTGGGTGACGCCGAGATTGGCGCCTTCGCCGATCACCCTGGCGCGAACCTCGGTCCCGGTGATGCGGATCGGATCATTGGCGCGGTCGCCGGCCTGATCGTCGCTCTCCGCCGACGCCCGGATGTAGGTGCCGATGCCGCCGAACCACAGCAAGTCCGCGCGCGCCTTCAGGATCGCCGTCATCACCTCGAACGGCGTGGCCTGCTCCTTGTCGAGATCGAGCAGGGCGCGCACTTCCGGTGCGAGCGGTATAGCCTTGAGCGAGCGCGAGAACACGCCGCCGCCCTGCGAGATCAGCGTCTTGTTGTAGTCCTGCCAGCTCGATCGCGGCAGGTCGAACAGGCGCTTGCGTTCGGCGAAGCCGCTCGCCGGATCAGGCGAGGGATCGATGAAGATGTCGCGGTGATCGAAAGCCGCGACGAGCTTCGTCGCCGGCGAGAGCAGCATGCCGTTGCCGAAGACGTCGCCGGACATGTCGCCGACGCCGACCACGGTGAAAGGCATGGTCTGAATGTCGGTGCCGAGCTCGCGGAAGTGGCGCTTGACCGCCTCCCAGGCGCCGCGCGCCGTGATCCCCATCTTCTTGTGGTCGTAGCCCTGGCTGCCGCCGGAGGCGAAGGCATCGCTGAGCCAATGGTGCTTCTCGGCCGAAATCGCGTTGGCGACGTCGGAGAAGGTGGCGGTGCCCTTGTCGGCGGCGACGACGAGGTAGGGGTCGTCGCCGTCGTGCCGCACGGTCAAGTCGGGCGGCACGACGACGTCGCCGTCGAGATTGTCGGTGAGTTCGAGCAGCGAGCGAACGAAGATGCGATAGGCTTCGGTACCCTCCGCGAGCCACGCCTCGCGATCGGAGGGCGGCGGCAGGCGCTTGGGCACGAAGCCGCCCTTGGCGCCGACCGGCACGATCACGGCGTTCTTGACCTGCTGCGCTTTCACCAGGCCGAGGATCTCGGTGCGGAAATCCTGCGGCCGATCGGACCAGCGCAAGCCACCGCGCGCAACCTTGCCGAAGCGCAGGTGAATGCCTTCGACGCGGGGTGAATAGACGAAAATCTCATAGAGTGGTCGCGGAGCGGGCAGGTCATCGATCTTGCGCGCGTCGAACTTGAAGGAGATCACCGGACGCGGATGTCCGTCCTCGCCGACCTGCCACAAATTGGTGCGGATGGTCGACTGCACCAGATTGGTGAAACGGCGCAGGATGCGGTCTTCATCGAGCGAGGCGACGGATTTGAGCTGCTCCTCGATCTCGGCAAGCAGAGTTGTCTCGCGCGCCGAACGCTCGCGATCGGTAAGGACGAGGCGCGGATCGCGGCGGGCCTGGAACAGCGCGACGAGGTTGGCTGTGATCGCGGCGTTCTTGCGCAAGGTCTCCCACATATAGTCCTGGCTGAACGGCGCGCGGATCTGGTGTAGATAGCGGGATAGCGCCCGGATGGTCGAGACTTCCCGCCAGCCCAGGGCCGTGCGCAGGATCAGGGCGTTGTATCCGTCGGATTCGGCGCGATCGGTGACCACTGCCATGATCGAGGCTTCCAGCCGATGGCTGAATTCCCGGCTGATCTCGATTGGCTGGCCATCGCTGGTTTCGATCGTCATGTCGTGCAGCCAGACCGGCTCGGGCCTGTTACCGGGCACGATCTGATAGGTGCGTTCGTCGACCACGCGCAGGCCGTGATTTTCAATCACCGGTACGCGATAGGACAGCGACAACGGTGCCGCGTCCGAAAACACCTTCAGGCCGAAGCGCCTGGGATCATCCTCGCCCTTGTCGCGGTGGACCGAGATCGTCACCGGGCGGGCTGGGGTCAGCCTTTCGATGGTCGCGATATCGGCGATCGCCTGTTCCGCCGTGGACACCTCGGTATAGCCGCCGGTAAAGGCCTGGGCATAGCGATTGGCGAGCATGCGCGCCCGCATGCCATCGGTCGACGCAGCCAGCGCGGCCTTCAGCTTGTCGGCCCAGGTCGCGGCAATGGCGCTGATCCCGGCTTCCAGCGTGGCGCGCTCGACGGCGGGAGTCTTACCTTCATAGCGGCCGATGATGTAGTGGACGCGCGCCAATGCTCCTTCGGGGAAGGACACGTAGGAGGCCGACAGCGTCCCCTTGTAGATCTGCGCCAGGAAGGCGCCGACGCGCGTGCGCACGTCGGTGTCGTATTTGTCGCGCGGAATGAAGACGAGGATGGAGACGAAGCGATCGAACTTGTCGACCCGGGCCAGCGCCCGGACGCGGGGGCGCTCATACAGGATCAAGATCTCCATGACGAAATTGAAGAGAGTGTCGACGTCGACCTGGAAGAGCTCGTCGCGCGGATAATCCTCGAGCATATGCATCAAGGCCTTGCCCGAATGGCTGTTCGGGTCGAAGCCGGCGCGCTGGAGCACCCGTGTCACCTTGTGGCGAATATAGGGGATCTGTCGCGCCGAGCGCGTATACGCGCCCGAGGTGAACAGGCCGACGACACGCAATTCGCCCTCGAGCCAGCCGTCGGGCGCGTAGAGCTTGATGCCGACATAGTCCATCCGGATGCGGCGATGAACGCGGCTGCTCACATTGGCCTTGATGACGATCAGCAGGGTCGGCTCGCGCATGAACTCGCGAATTTCCGGCGTCATCACCACCATTTCGTTGCCGCGGCGCAGGACCTTCGCATCGGGATCGCGGAGGATGCCGAGGCCCTCGGCGGTCGTGATGTCATCCGATACGTCCTTCTCGGGCGAGAAGCGATATTCGCGCACGCCGAGAAAGGTGAAATTGTCCGCGCACAGCCATTGCAGGAACTGGTTGGCCTCGGCGACCTCGTCGATCGGCAGCGGCGGCGGATTGGACGAGAAAGTCTTGATCGCGTCCTCGACCCGGTCGCGCATGGCGCGCCAGTCGACGACGCAGGCGCGCACGTCGCCGAGCGTCCTGGTGAGGCCGTCAATCAGCCTGTCGCGGTCAGCGTCGGCGTCCAGGCGGGTGATGTGGAGGTGAATCAGGCTCTCTCGCGCGCCCTTTGATCCCTCCGGGAGGGCTTCGCCGTAGAAGTGCAGCAGCTTGCCCTGGTCATCGCGCTCCACCGCGATGATGGGGTGAGCGACGAGGGTGACTTCGATGCCCTGCTCGGCGATTTCAGCCATGGTGGAATCGAACAGGAAGGGCATGTTGTCGTTGAGGATTTCGAGCACGGAGATCTCGCGCCCATCCGGCATCATCGGATTGACGATGCGGATATCGGCACGACCGGCCGTGCGCCGCTGCACGTGCTCCCAGGCCTGCTCCGCCAGGAGGGCAAGCGAGGAGGCATCGTAGTTGGCGAGATCCTCGCTATTGGTGTAGCCGAACAGAAGCTCGGCAAAGGTCCGGGGGGCCTTGCCCGGCTGCACGCTTTCCGCCGCGTCGTGGATCAGAGTTGCCCGGGCCTTGTCGTCGCGCCATGCCATAGCGTCCTCCATATCCCGGCCGACGAATCGCAAATGCGGTCAGGCGTTGTTTTTGAAGTGCGTCTCTGCGCGCGCCATCGTCTCGACCGTATTTCAATCGCGTCGGTCTTGCGGCCTTCACGATACTAGCATCTCGAAGCCGCCATGGCGCGCAGAGTTATGAGGCGTGCTTAAGGCCGAAATCGGCGGCGAGGGTCGCTGCGCCGTGAGCACTTGCAACATCACAAGGAGTTTCAACTGTGTAGGAGTTCGTGGTTTTGTTCCGGACGGCGCGCCATTCATCATCAGGCATTCATGCGCTCTTCGGCCGGAACGCGACGACGGATCCGGCTTGCTCTTCCTCGCCCATCGCCGCCTCGATCGCCTTCGCAAGTGCGGCCTGGTCGAACGGCTTTGCCAGGCGCGGCAGGCTGGATCGGGCGTCGCTGGGGAGGTCCGCGTATCCCGTGCTGAGGAGGATGACCGTTTCCGGGCGCTCCGCAGCGATGGCGCCGGCAAGCTGCAAGCCGGTCATGCCGGGCATGGCATAGTCGGTCACGACCAGGTCGACGGTGCGCGTGCGGCGGAGCAAAGCCAGTGCCTCATCGCCCGAGCGCGCCTCGACCACGATGTGCCCGAGATCCTCCAGCATCGCTGCCGTGTTCTCGAGCACCAGGAGGTCGTCGTCGACGACGAGCACGGAAAGCTGCCGGCTGGCCCGGGCCACGGGGGCCGGAGCCGCGGTGCGCGGGTCCGGCTCCGCGGTCGCCTCGGCGATCGGCAGCCAGATGTCGGCCGTCGTGCCCTCGCCGGGACGGCTCTTCAGGACGAGCCTGCCGCCGGACTGCTCGGCAAGTCCGTGGACCATCGACAGGCCGAGCCCGGTGCCTTTGCCGACGCCCTTGGTCGTGAAGAACGGCTCCTGGGCGTGCTTGAGAATCTCCTCGCTCATGCCACAGCCCGTGTCGCTCACCGAGAGCACGACATAACCGCTGCTCGAGGGGCCGCCTTCGCCCTGCTCCTCGTGCGCGGAGATGGTGATCAGGCCGCCGTCCGGCATCGCATCACGCGCGTTGACCGCGAGGTTGAGGATCGCCAATTCGAGCTGGTTGGCGTCGACCTTCACCTTCGGCAGATGCATCGGGAACCGGGTCTCGACAGCAATTCCGGCTTCGAATTTCAGCAATGACGCCATGCCGCGCACCAGCTCGCCGACATCGACGACCGCCGGCTTGAGGTGCTGTTTACGCGCGAAAGCGAGCATGCGCTGGGTCAGGGAGGCGCCGCGCGCCGCGCCTTGCATCGCGTTCTCCACCAGGCGCTGGACCTTCGGATCGCCGGTCGGCAGGCGCTTCTTCAAGAGCTCGAGGCTGCCGAGAACGGCCGCCAGCAGGTTGTTGAAGTCGTGGGCCACGCCGCCGGTGAGCTGGCCGATGGTCTCCATCTTCTGCGACATCATCAGTGCTTCGCGCGCGCGATCCAGCGCTTCCTGCGCCCGTCTTCGTTCGCTGACGTCGCGCACGATCTTGGCAAAGCCGGCGATTGCGCCGCTTTCGTTCCGGATCGCGACGATCGTTGCCTCCGCCCAGAAGCGGCTGCCGTCCTTGCGCACCCGCCAGCCTTCGATGGCGGACTTGCCCTCCCGCTCGGCTTCAACGAGCGCACGCGCGGGCGCCTCGGCCGCGCAATCTTCCTCGGTGTGAAAAATGGCGTAGCTCGTCCCGACGATGTCGTCGCCATAGCCCATCAGCCGGCGCGCGCCGAGATTCCAGTTGCCGACGCGCCCGTCCGGATCGAGCATGAAGATCGCGTGGTCTACGATACCTTCGACCAGCAGCCGAAAGCGTTCTTCGCTGCGCCGCAGTGCGTCGGCCTCGCGTTGGGCGCGCTCCGCCGACGCCCTGTCATAGACGGCAGCCGCGATTCCGATGCTCAGGATCATGATGGTGATGCCGGCGAGCAGGAACGCGAGCGGCGCCTGACCGACGCCGAGATGTCCCGCCTGCCGGGCCATGGTGCTCGTCGGCACGAACATGGCGCCTTGCATCGCGGCGTAGTGCATGCCAGAGATCGCAAGGCCCATCACCAGGCCCGCGAACAGCCGCTGGACCGCGTTGGTGTTGCGAAAGGCGAGCCAGAGCGCCACGATCGAGGCGCTGATCGCGATCAGGATCGAGGCCACGACCCAGCGGGGATCATATTGGATGAGGGCCGCCATCCGCATCGCGGCCATGCCGGTATAGTGCATGCCGGAGATGCCAAGTCCCATCGCGAAGCCGGATGCGAGCAGCGCCTGCGGGCGTCGTCCGACAACGGTAAAGGCGGCAGCGGCGACGACGATCGGAATGACCAGCGAGAGCAGAGTCAGGAATGAATCGTAGGAGATCTCGATCCCAGGCAGGCTGAAGGCCAGCATGCCGACGAAATGCATCGACCAGATGCCGCCGCCCATGGCGATCGCCGCGGCTGCCAGCCAGGATCGGCGGGCCCTTCCCGAAGCAGCCCGCATTCGGGTCGCCAGGTCCAGCGCGGTATAGGAGGCGAGGGCCGCGATCAGAATCGATAACGCGACCAGAACGGGATCGTGAGAAGCCGCATGATGATGCATTTCGGCCAACGCTAGCCGAGCTTGCGTTCGGGCTTACGCATAAAGTCCTCCCCGACACCGAAATCGTCCGCGGCACCATGACGGGCGCCGCAGGCATCCCACGGAGTTCGAATCGGCCGTCATGGTGCACGCAATCGTGCGTTGCCGCCACTCTCATGGTGTGATCGGGGGCGGCCCGCGGGAACCATCCGTTATGCCGGCAGCAGACCGGCCGCGCGGTAGCTGTCGATCAAGGCGTCGTAGAGCGAGAGATCCGACCGGCTCCGCGCAAGGAGCTGGGCACCGGCGATGGCGGCGAAGATCGCGCGGGCGCGCCGATCGCTCTCCCCGGAACCGGCCAGCGCCGCAGCGGACAGAACCTGGCTCAGCCAGGCGACATTCACATCCGTAAAGGCCTGCACCTCCCGCTTCACCGCGTCCGGCAGGTCGTCATGCTCGGCAGCCATGAAGCTGCACAGGCACATGCGGTTGCCGTTCTCAAGCGCCTTGCGAAAGACGTCGGGATAGCGGTGCAGGCAGCGCAGGGGATCCGGAGTTTCGGCCAGCATGGCTTCGAGCGCCGCCGCGGTGTCCTCCCAGTAGCGCCTGGCGACTGCCGCGCCGAGATCGGCCTTGCTCGGGAAATGATAGTGGATGCTGGCGGCCTTGATGCCGACTTCAGCGGCGAGGTCGCGGAAGTTCAGGCCGCCATAGCCGTGCGCCTGTGCGGTGCGTTTGGCGGCCGCCAGGATGGCTTCCCGCGCGCTGGAACTCATGTCGACACCTCACCGCTTCGTTATCTACCAAGTGACAGATAGGCTTTGACCGCCAGATTTTGAAGGCTATAGTCGCCTACCAAGTGGCAGGTAGATGAAAGCGAAGAGGTTCAGCGATGAAGATTCATGATTGGGCCACCGGCCCTTATCCGGCCCGCGTCCGCATCGCCATCGCCGAGAAGAATCTGCGGCCGCGCGTCACGTTCGTGTCGGTCAACCTGCGCAAGGGCGAGCACAAGAAACCCGAGTTCCTCGCCAAGAACTACTCCGGCACGCTGCCGGTGCTTGAGCTCGAGGACGGCACCTTCATCGGCGAATGCACCGCCATCACCGAATATCTCGACGCGCTCGACGGCGCGCCAATGCTCACCGGCAGGACGCCGCGCGAAAAGGGCGTGATCCACATGATGAACAAGCGCGCCGAGCTGGAGCTGCTCGATGCGATCAGCGTGTACTTTCATCACGCGACGCCCGGGCTTGGGCCCGAGGTCGAGATCTATCAGAACGCCGAGTGGGGCTTGCGTCAGCGCGACAAGGCCTTCAGAGGCATGCACTACTTCGACGGCATTCTGAAACAGCAGCCATTCGTCGCCGGCGAGGCCTTCTCGATGGCCGACATCGCGGTCATCGGCGGCTTGATCTTTGCGGACCTCCTGAAGCTGCCGGTGCCTGCGGAGTGCGAGGCTCTTCGCGCCTGGTACGCCCGGATGCAGCAGCGTCCCAGCGTCAAGAACCGGGTGACGATGTCAGAGCCGGCCGACGCGTCCGCCTGACATCGGGGCAGCGCCACCGCGAAGGCCTGCAGAAGCAGGTGGTCCGAACTCGTCCCATCGATGAAGGAATCCTTCGATCCCTGACCGGCCGACGTCGGTCGTGCGCGTCGGCACGTTGTCGGCGGCGTCGCTGCGCGATCATTGATCTGAAACAATGACGACCTTCAGGCACAAATGCTAGGTCGAGTCGCAGGTCGCGACGCTGGGCTCCCCAGGCCGGTCAAGACAATCTCAGCGCGTGTTGGAATCCGAGGGCTCAATGGGACGACTACTGAATATTGTGACGCCACTGCATACCGCGACCAAGCGCGACTACATGGGCCGCATGAACGACGACAAGATCGGCTGCTCGCTGAAGGCGCGGGAATACGAGGCCGATTACTGGGATGGTGATCGTCGTTTCGGCTATGGCGGCTACCGCTTCATCGAAGGGCGCTGGGCGCCGGTCGCCAAGGCGCTGATCGAGACCTATGGCCTGAAGGACGGCTCCAGCGTGCTCGACGTCGGCTGCGGCAAGGGCTTCCTGCTGTACGAGATGCAAAAGATCCTGCCGGGCTTGAAGGTGGTCGGCTTCGATATCTCCAAACACGGTCTTGCGAATTCGCACGAGCAGGTGAGGCCGTATTTGTTCAATTATCGCGCCCAGGACGTCTATCCCTATGGCGACGACAGTTTCGACCTCGTCATCTCGCTCGGCACCCTACACAATCTCAGGCTCTATGAGCTCGATGCGGCGCTCAAGGAGATCGAGCGGGTCGGGAAGAACAAATACGTCATGGTCGAGGGCTACCGGACCGTTGCCGAGCTGCACAATCTCGAATGCTGGGCGCTGACGGCGGAGTCCATCCTGCACACCTCGGAATGGATCTGGCTCTACGGAAAGCTCGGCTACACCGGCGATTACGAATTCATCTATTTCGAGTGACCGGGCGCTGCTCATCGATATCAAGACTGCCAAGGCGGCGATTCTGGTCGAATCGGGCAAGCCGCTGATCGTCGACGAGTTCACCCTGCCTGATACGCTCGAGCACGGCCAGGTGCTTGCGCACGTGCATACGTCGAGCATCTGCGGCGCACAGATCAACGAGATCGACGCCGTCAAGGGCGTCGACAAATTCCTGCCGCACCTTCTGGGGCACGAAGCGCTGGCAACCATCGTCGAAACCGGGCCCGGCGTCGTCTCCTGCAAGCAGGGCGACACCGTCGTTATGCATTGGCGGCCGGGTAAGGGCATCCAGTCCAACACGCCGGTCTATTCCTGGCGCGGCAAGCGTCTCAACGCGGGCTGGGTCACCACCTTCAACGAATATGCAGTGGTGTCGGAAAATCGCGTCACGCCCGTTCCCCCCTCGATCGATCGCAGCAGCGCGCCGCTGCTTGGCTGCGCGGTGACGACCGCGCTCGGCGTCGTCAACAACGACGCGCAAATCGCCATCGGCGAAGCCGTCGTCGTGTTCGGCGTCGGCGGCGTCGGGTTGAACATCGTGCAATTTGCCGCGATGGTCGGCGCCTGGCCGGTCATCGCGATCGACCGCCTCGACAACAAGCTCGAGATGGCCCGGCAGTTCGGCGCCACCCACACCATCAACTCCGAGGCGGTGAAGGATGTGGCCGCCGAGGTTCGGTCCATCACGGGGGCCGACGGACCCGACAAGGTCGTCGAGACCACCGGCGTCAAGAACTTGATCGAGCTCGCCTACGAGATCACGGCGAAGAAGGGCCGCTGCATCCTCGTCGGTGTTCCCCGCGAGAAGGCCGAAATCTATACGCTGCCGCTGCACTTCGAGAAGGTGCTGAAGGGCTCGGAAGGCGGGCAATGCCAGCCCGCGCGCGATATTCCACGTCTGGTTCGTCTGAGCGATGCCGGCAAGGTGAGCTACCGCGGGATCGTGACCCACGAGTTCGCGCTCGATGACATCAACGACGCGCTGGATTTGATGCGCAGCGGCGAGTCGGGGCGGATCCTTCTGAACATCAGCTGAGCGCTGCGGCCGATGCCGATCACACCAACGACTGGTCCTACCCGGTCATCTGGTGGCGAGGCGCGGGTGGCGTTGACAGGGATGCGCTCAGCCGCTCTTTCCGAAAGTTGCGGCCGTCGCCTGAAGACTTGCGCATCCCCCGGACAATTCACGCTCACGCCGCGGCGAGCACGGGCTGCACCGGCCGCCGGCCGATCATCAGCGACAGCACGGCCGCGACATGAAGCCGGCGAAGAAGGCGGCGCAGGCGGCCCCTAATGCGCCGCAAGTGCACGCTCTTACGTGGCCGTACTGTCGATCGAACGGCGGATCTCCCGCTGCACTTCCGCGCTCGATAGAAACAGATCGTGATTGATGATGCTCCAGCCTTCCTGGGAAGCATCGACCACGCGCACGCCGAGCCGCTGGATGACAGCCTTCTCGGCGGCGCCGACCCTGGTCATTCCACCCGCGATTTGTCCCGACAGAGCCAGAGCGCGATCGTTCGTCGCGGCGATCACGGTGATCTTGCCGGCAAGCGGGCCGATGCGGTGGACCGCCGACGTGAACACGTCCATGTCGATGTCGGGTGCGGCAAACACGACCGTCCCGATCCTGCTCGTAACAGTGTCGCCGTATCGCGCATAGAGCTGACGCAGGCTCTCGAGCGTCAGCATGGTCCCCATGCTGTGCGCGACGATGTGCACGCGGCCGCCGCCTGACGTCGACACGAGGGACGAGAGCACGCGTTCGAAACCGTCGCGGGACCACATCGCACTGTCCCGGTCATAGGCATAGTCGAACAATCCTGCCTTGGAGGGCCAGGAGAACACCATGGTCCGGCCGCGGAACTTGATCCCATCGGAGAGATGGGCGGCGTCGAGTGCGGCCGTCTCGAATGTCTGCTTGAAGCCGTGCACATAGATCAGCACGTCTCCTCCCGCGCCGCCCTGTGCAAGGAGATCGCCAATTTCGGCTTGCACCGGTTCGACCTGATCAAGGCGCCAATCGCCCAGTCCGACCGAGGCGAGGGAAAGTCGGCTCTCGTCTGGCGCCACCAGCCTTGCCCGCGCGACCGTCATTGCGGTCGCGCGCTCCGGCCCGAACCAGGGTTTCGTGCGGCCGCCCTTCACGGGCTTTCGTGTGGTGGCGACGAGCAGCGTGGGATCAGCGGAAAGGGACGACGCGTCGTAGCGCGCGCCGGTCGCGCCCAAGCCTGCGCATCCGCCCAGCGCGAGAATACTGCCTGCCGAGACAAGCCCGCGCAGGAGCGCGCGGCGCGAAAGGGAATGATCAGAGTCGCGTTGTAGATGATGTCGGACGATCACACGGAACCTTTGGGAACTATGCCCACCATAGCGCCGCCCCGCCTAGCTCACTGAATGACAATGGGGGCGAGAAGACGGCGGAGGAGCGTCCTGGCAGGTCGCGTGTCATGGCGTCCGGTGCCGGTCTGCGAGCGATGCGACGAAGTTCCAACGCCTGGTGGCGGTTGCCTATCAATGATGGGCCGACACGCCCTTGACGCCTTGGGTCAACAGATCAACGGTGGCGAATTGGCCGACATGTGATGCAAGGCTTTCGCCAGATCTCTCAGCGCCAGCCGAGCGCAGGCGCAACGTGCGTCAAGATCGCCTCGATCGCATGCGCGCAGTAGGCCACGCCGAGCTGGTTCGGGATCGTCAACAGCAACGTATCCGCCTCCGCAATCGCCTCGTCCTGCCGAAGCTGCTCGATCAGCGCATCCGGCTCTGCCGCATAACTCCGGCCGAAGATCGCCCGCGTCTGCGGGTCGATGAAGCCGATCTGGTCTTCGCCGCCGCGCTCTCCGCCGAAATAGGCGCGGTCGCGATCGTTCATAAGCGCGAAGATGCTGCGGCTGACGGACACGCGCGGCTCGCGGGTGTGGCCGGCTTCTTTCCATGCGGCGCGAAAGCTACGGATCTGGGCGGCTTGTTGCACGTGAAAAGCTTCGCCTGTCTCGTCGTTCTTCAGCGTCGAGCTCTGCAAGTTCATGCCGAGCTTCGCCGCCCAAACCGCCGTGGCGTTCGACCCGGCGCCCCACCAGATCCGCTCGCGCAGGCCCTGCGCATGCGGCTCGAGGCGCAGCAGCCCCGGCGGGTTCGGAAACATCGGCTGCGGATTGGGTTCGGCAAAACCTTCGCCGCGCAACAGGTCCAAAAAGACCTCCGCGTGGCGGCGGCCCATGTCGGCATCGCTCTGGCCGTCGGCCGGCCGATAGCCGAAATAGCGCCAGCCGTCGATCACCTGCTCCGGCGAGCCGCGGCTGATGCCAAGCTGGAGCCGCCCGCCGGCGATCAGGTCAGCGGAGCCGGCGTCCTCCACCATGTAGAGCGGGTTCTCGTAGCGCATGTCGATCACAGCGGTGCCGATCTCGATCTTGCTGGTCCTGGCGCCGACCGCGGCCAGAAGTGGAAAGGGCGAGGCGAGCTGGCGCGCGAAGTGATGCACGCGGAAATAGGCGCCGTCCGCGCCGAGCTGTTCGGCCGCGACCGCAAGCTCGATCGATTGCAGCAGCGTGTCCGCCGCCGAGCGGGTCTGCGACTGCGGCGAGGGCGTCCAGTGTCCGAAGGACAGAAATCCGATCTTTTTCATGCGGGCAACATATGGATGATCGGAAGAGTTTGCGAGACGTCGATCGGAGGAAAGATGGCAAAACGGGGTGTGCACCCGTAAGCCCTCTTTTGGGGGAAAGCAGATTAGGTGCGGTTTGGACTGCTGCCCGACAGCAGGCCACGAACTCAGATCGCTCAACTTCAATCGGCCACGCCGAGAAGCGTCCTCAGATGTCGCAACCGGTCAAATTCAATGCCTTGCGCAAGCCACCAAACGCCTTGAGCCGACAGGGCTCCGCATTGCTTGCGGCCTTTGAGCGTTGGAAGTTGGCAGTTCGCTTGACAACGGGTGCCTTCGGCTTGGGACGTTCAGCGGTCGCGATCTTTTTCGGATTATGCCGATGACGGACGATCGGCTCCGGCTCGGACGAGCCGATATGGGCGTCTTCTGGCGGAGCAACGCGGTCTTCCACCGAAGCAGTCTGTGTCGGCATCGCGCTGCTCACGGCGGCAACGTCAAGGCGGTCAGCCTTCGCCAGGGCGTCGTGTGAAGTAGAAGTGCCGGCGTCTTGCTCGGCAAGCGGCTGCACGATCGCGGCCGCGCGACGCGGTGGCGCTCTCAGCTCCATTGCCGACAGCATTCCTACACTCAACAGGATGAGGAGGCCCAACAACGCCATTCTCAGCATAATGCGCCTCTGACCCAGATTCGTGCCGCTGAAAATTCTCCGCGCCAATGAGGCAACTTGTCGACGGCTGCCGACTTGCGACGAATCATTTGCCGACAGGGTTAACGTCGGTGATGCTCCCGCACGTGCGAAAACATCAGCCGCATCGGAGTGCTATAGCTGGCGAACTATGAAATGAGCCGTGTCCAGACTTCTTGACGCGCCGCTTTGGGTCAAAGGCTGCCCTTGTTAGCTGGCATGACGATGGGCGGGCAGGGGCGGCGTCAACCGTCTGCGCCGGCGGTGCGGGTATGCGACGGGGGCTGGCACGAAATGCTCGGCGCGTTCGACCAGGAGATCCAGGAAGCTTCGCGCGCGGAGCGACATCCACTGTGTCTCCGGATAGACCGCATGCAGAGGCAGCGCGGCGATGCTGTAGTCCGGCAGCACATGCTCGAGCTCGCCGCTGCGAAGACCCTCCGCCGCATTCCACTCGGGCAGGATGGCGATGCCGAGATGATGCATCGTCGCCTCCTGCATCGCATCGGCATCGTCGACGTGAATGGGCCCGTTGATCGATGCGACGTGACGGCCGTGTTCGGATTCGAAGGCCCATTGCTGCGCCGGCGACATGCGCGAATAGACGATGCACTGATGCGAGCCGAGATCGTCCGGCGTCCGCGGCAGCGGGCGGCCGTGCAGATAGGTCGGTGTCGCAACCAGGTAGCGCTGCACGATGCCGAGCCGGCGGGCGACGAGCGTGCTCGCCTCCAGGTTTCCGATCCTCAGCGCAAGCTCGATACCTTCTTCCACCAGATTGACGAACCGCTCGCTAAAGCGAATGTCGACCCGAACTTCCGGATAATTCCGCACATATTCGGCGATCACGGGCATCATGTAGCGCCGTCCGAACGACGACGGCAGGCCGATCCGGAGCGTGCCGGTCGGGCGCGGCGCCGCCTGTTCGACGCTCGACCGCGCCATGTCGAAGCTGTCGAGGATCTGCCGCGCGAGATCGTAGATCCGGTGTGCCTCGGCCGTCGGCTTCAGCGTGCGCGTCGTGCGCGAAAACAGCTGCGTGCCGAATTCGCTCTCGAGCATCGCGATGCGCTTGCTGATGGCGGGCTGGCCGATGCCGAGTTCCTTGGCCGCGGCCGAGAAGCTGCCGCCCTCGAGGGTGCGCACGAACGCGCGCAGGCAATCGATCCGGTCCATAATTCATTCCAATCTGGAATAAATTATATCCCATTTATTCCGTAGTGGGCAAGGCGGCGGGCCGCTAGGCTTCCTCAAAACAAGCAATCACAGGGCAAGGAAACAGGGGAGGGGACGACATGGCACGCAACATCGGAATTGTCGGCGCCGGAATCGCCGGCCTGCATCTCGCGCTTTACCTGCAGAAGCATGGCGTGGACGCCACCGTAATCACCGACCGGCCGCCGGAGGAGTATCGCAACATCCGGCTGCTCAATACCGTCGCGCACCACCACGTGACGATCGCCCGCGAGGACTATCTCGGCGTCAATCACTGGGCCGATCAGAAGGACCATTATTACTATCACGATCATGTCTTCAATTTTCCGCAGCCGCTGAGCTTTCGCGGTGATTTCTCGAAGCCGAGCCGCGCCGTCGACTACCGGCTATATCTCCCCGAGCTGATGCAGGACTTCATGAAGCGCGGCGGCAGGATCGAATACCGCCGCATCGAGGAGCGCGACATCCGTCCGCTGGTCGCGCGCTTCGATCTCCTGGTCGTCTCGACCGGCAAGGGGCCGCTGGGCCAGCTCTTTGCTTACAGGCCGGAGCACACGCCCTATTCGCAGCCGCAGCGCCGGCTGTGCGTCGGGCTCTACGCCGGTGTGCGGCAGCCCGATCCCATGAACGTCACGCTCTCGGTGTCACCGGGACATGGCGAGATGATCGTGATCCCGACCATCACCTTCGGCGGCATCGCCAACGCGCTGCTGATGGAGAACGTGCCGGGCGGCGACATGGAGGAGCTGGCAACGCTCAGCTACGACGACAACCCGAAGCACTTCCTGAAGGTGCTCTTGGGCAAGCTGGAGAAGCATCACCCGATCACCTACGATCGCATCGACACCGCGCGCTTCGATCTCGCGCAGCCGCAGGACCTGCTGCAAGGCGGCGTGGTCCCGACGGTGCGCAACACGGTGGTCGAGTTCGACGACGGCAAATGCGCGATCGCGCTCGGCGACGTTCATGCGATCGTCGATCCCATGATGGGGCAGGGCGCCAATGTCGCCTCCTATGCGGCGTTCGTGCTCGGCGAGGAGATCGTCAACGCCGCCGCACTAGACGCGCGCCTCTGCGAGAAGATCGATTTGAAGCGGCAGGATCGCGTGCTGGCGGCCTCGCGCTGGACCAACGTGATGCTCCAGCCGCCCACGGAAGCGCTGGGCATGCTGATCGGCGCGATGAGCCAGAATCCCGCGCTGGCCAACGAGTTCACAGAGAACTTCAACTATCCGGACCGGCAGTGGGATCGCATCGCCACGCCGCAGCGCATCCAGTCCTGGATCGAACGCATGTCGGCACCATCAGAGCCGGTCAGGGCGATTGCGTGAGGATCGATGCGGGCGAGGAGTGAGATGCCGCGCGTCAATCCCGCATCATTCCGCGAAGCCGCGTCGCGCTTTGCGACCGGCGTCGCGGTGTTGACCGCATTGGACGAGCACGGCCGCGTCTGCGGCATGACCGCGAACAGCTTCGTCACCGTCAGCCTGTCGCCGCCGACCGTGCTGGTCTCGGTCATGCCCGGCCGGATGCACCGCGCGATCACGGCGACCGGACGCTACTGCGTCAACGTCCTCCCCGAGCACGGCCGGGACCTGTCGCGGCATTTCGCGAGCCAGCCGAACACCGGCGCGGTGCCGGATTACGACATCGTCGACGGCCTGCCGCGCCTTCAGGGATGCATGGCCTATTTCGCCTGCGAGGTCACACGCCATGTCGACGTCAGCGACCACACGCTGATCATCGCCGAAGTCTCGAGCTGCGATTACAGCGACACCACGCCGCTGGTGTTCTTTTCAAGTCGGTATCATCTCGGGCCGGGCGTGCCGGTGGATCGGTGACGCTATAGCCTGATGAATCTTGATGTCATCGGCATCGTCCATTTACCAACGTGATTGCCTGACGTGGCCGGCTGAACGTTTGCCGTTCAATTCCAAGACAATGAAGGCCTCAGCCCGGTAGGAATTGTCAGCTTCGGAACGATTGAGCCCCGGCGGATCGCCTGGCCGATATCGTATCGCGATGCTGCTTAACTGGACCACGGCAACGGTGTGACGCAATGATTGTTAACATACGGGACGTTCTCATGCGCCTCGTCAGAAGGTTGGACGGGATTCGCTTCAAGCAGGTGGTGCGGTTGATGGTGTGCGACGTCGAGACGGAGTTTCTGTGCGTGGCCTCGATCGTCCGCTCGATCGACGACGCGCTCGTTATGGCAGAAGCCGAACGGTCGGGGGTCAATTCGCGAATTGACGATGTCCTGGCGCGCGCCGCGGTGACGAGTGGCAACGATTTCGACGAGTACCTGAGCCGCGATTCGCTCGACACCTATCACCAAGATCTGCTCGACACGGAAATCGCAAACGGCAGGCTCCGGTTGGAGCGGTTGTCGCAGAACATCAAGCATTTCCGCTTTTTGAAAGAGGCACTCCTGACCCGCTTTCCGGATTTCAGGATGGTGTCCGATACCGGTGCTGCGAACCCGTTGTTGCGGAGTCACTGATCCAGGACATCCAATCTTCCGACCGGACCCCAACGGCGGCATCTCAAGCGCCGCGCATGTCGGACGGTGTCACGCCGAAGCGCCGTCGAAACATGCGGTTGAAATAGGACACGTCGGGGAATCCGGCCGAATGGGCGAGGTCGCTGACCTTGCGCCATCGGTTGAGGGGATCGAGCAACTGCCCGCGCACCAGCAGCAGGCGCTGTTCAAGCAGGAATTCGGTGAACGTGGTTCCCGTCCGTTCGAACATCCGTTGGGCGTTGCGCGGGCTGAGGCCGGCATTCCGGGCGACCGAATAGATCGTCAGATCGCCTCGGCTCAGATTGGCGATGATGTCGGCGCGCATCAGGTCGACCCGTGCGGCGGAATACCCCCTCAAGTTCGCGAGCTCGTTGCGGTCGGCATCGGTCCCCAGCAGCAGTCCGATGAGATCGACCATGTGCTGCGCCATCAGGTGCTGGCCGACCGCGTCCGTGTGCGGGCCAAGGCTGGCGGCAAGTGCGTGATAGCGTGTGATCGCTTCTCGCATGGGCGCTTGATCGCCGAGAGCCAGCGCCAGCCGGTCCTCCGCCCTGGGGCAGATCGTCAGGAGCAGGGATCGCGGGATGCGGATGGTCTTGACCTCGCTGTCGCTGCTCATGCGCGTGCCGCAGAGCACGCTCATGTCCCCGAGACACATCTGCGATTCCGACAGTTCGATCGAATGTTCCTCGTGCGATATGAGCACGCGGCCGGACGTGGCGATGACAAGGCACATGCCGTCGTAGCCATCCTTCAGTGTGTCGGGGGTGCGCGAGAATTGAGCCGACGTTCCGTTGGAGGCACCTAACAGGATGCCACCCAGCAGGCTGACCTGCAATTTGCAGTCGATGCTGTCGCCGGCGCCGGGCTGGACGTCGACCCGGAGCGTGCACCGGTACAATTCCTCGCGCCATCTCTCGTAGTCCCGCCCTCGCGGCGGACCCGAGTAACGGTTGACGAAGAAATTTGGCGCGCCCGCTTGTTGCATCATGACTCCTTCGTTTGCGACAACCCACCATATTCGGAGACTGCGCAAGCGAAAGGCCGGGACCGGCGGTTATCGTTGTAATCTAAACGATTGACGCTGGAGTCCAATCGTGGCGAAGCCACGTAGACAGATTCAGTCTGCAGTGCAGACGGTCGGCTCCGGTTGGAGCAGTTGTCGCAGTCGAGCATTTTGGCTGCGGCGGCATCTCAAGCCCCGCGCATGTCGGACGGTGTTATGCCGAAGCGTCGCCGAAACACGCGGTTGAAATAGGATACGTCGGGGATCCCGCCGAATGAGCGAGGTCGCTGACCTTGCGCCATCGGTTGAGCGGATCGAGCAGCAGCTTGCGCACCAGCAGCAGGCGCTGTTCAAGCAGGAATTCGGTGAACGTGGTTCCGGTCTGTTCGAAAATGCGTTGGGCGTTGCGCGGGCTGAGGCCGGCATTCCGGGCGACCGAATAGATCGTCAGATCGCCTCGGCCCAGATTGGCCATGACGTCGGCGCGCATCAGGTCGAGCCGTGCCGCAGAGTGCCCTCTGTTGTTCGCGAGTTCAGTGCGGTCGGTATCCGTCCCCAGCAGCAGCCCGACGAGATCGACCATGTGTTGTGCCATCAGGTGCTGGCCGACCACGTCCGTATGCGGGCCGATATTGGCAGCAAGTGCGTGGTAGCGTGCGATCGCATCTCTGATGGGAGCTTGACTGCCAAGAACCAGCCACAGCCGGTCCTCGGCCCTGGGGCAGATCGTCAGGAGCAGGGATCGCGGGATACGTATGGCCTTGGCCTCGCAATCGTTGCTCATGCGCGTACCGCAGAGCACGCTCATGTCCCCGAGAGCCATTTGCGATTCCGACAGCTCCATCGACTGTTCCTCGTGCCGCAGAAGTATGCGGCCGGACGTGGCGATGACGAGGGACAGGCCGTCGTAACCGTCCTTCAGGGTTTCGTGCGTGCGCGAGATTTCAGCCGATGATCCGCTGGCGACAGCCATCATGATGCCACCCAGCAAGCTGCCTTGCATTTTGCAGTCGATGCTGTCGCCGGCGCCCGGCTGGATGTCGACCCGGAAATTGCACCGGCACAATTCCTCGCGCCATCTCTCGTAATCGCGCCCACGCGGCGGGCCGGTGTAACGGCTGACAAAGAAATTCGGCACGCCCGCTTGTTGCATCATGACTCCTTCGCTTGCGACAGCGACCATATTCGGAGACTGCCGAAGTGAAAGGCCGGGATCAGCGGATATCGCGTCAATCTACACGACTGGCGCTGGAGTCCAATCGTGGTGAAACCGGTGTCTCGACGTTTCGACCGCGCTGCTATCGGGCGGCGAGCGATGCGCACAGGTTCAGTCAGCAGTTGCGGTAAAGTCCCATCTTGTGGGCGCTACCGCCCGTGGCCGTTCTGCACCAGGCAGCCGCCGACGCGGCCGCAGCGCGCTGAAGGTGAAGCGATTGGCGCTGCGTTCCAAGACAGAAAACACCGCATACCTCACTGATGCCAGACGCAGTTTCAGCGCGATTCAGTCCCGCAATGTGACCGGGACTGATCGCCTGACCGGTGTCCGCACCGGGATTGATATTGGTTTCGCACGAGGTCATGCATGCCGAAGGGCCCACGTCTTTCATTCACCCCCAAGGCAGGTATGGACCGGGCTCTTGCGCGGAGCGGCTTTGCGTCACGCGCGGCCTCGCTGATGGCACTGCTGGTCGCCTCCACTGCGCTGACCGCCATCGCGTTGGCGCCCTCGGCCCATGCCGGCACGCCGCAATGGCTCGGCACCGCGTCGAGCAACTGGTTCATCGCGGGAAACTGGAGCGGGAGTCCGCCGTCAGTGCCGAGCGCGGCCGACATTAGCACGACCATCGACACGACGACGCCGAATACGGCCGTCATCAATGGCGGAGCGGCGGCCACCCAGCAGCTTGTCATCGGCAACTCCGGCAACGGCAATCTCGCGATCACGAACGGCGGCGGCCTCACCACCAGCGGCTTCGGCTATCTCGGATTTTTTGCAAACAGCACCGGCACGGTCTCCGTCGACGGCGCCGGCTCGAACTGGGACATCAGCTCCGGACTTACTGTCGGCCACTCCGGCACCGGCGCTGACGATCACCCATGGCGGCCTCGTGACGAGCACAGGGGCTATCAATATCGGTGCCAATGCCGGCGCAACAGGCAGTGTTCTGGTCGATGGGGCAGGCTCGGCCCTGAGCCTGAACTCGACCGCTACCTTATCTGTCGGCCAGTCCGGAAACGGTACACTCACCATCGCCAATGGCGGCACCGTCGTTAACGCCAACGCGCCTGTCGGCACGGCGGCCGGCGAGACCGGTTCAATTCTCGTCGACGGCGGCGGATCGAGCTGGACCACCACCAATACGATGGCGCTCGGGGGCGCCGGCAAGGGAACGCTGACGATCTCCAACGGCGGCACAGTGACGACCGGCACTGCTGTGATGGGCGTGAGTCCCGGCGCGCGTGGCGGATCGGCCGTGATCGACGGCGCTGGGTCGTCATGGGCACTCAACACCCTCGATGTCGGCTACAATACCACCGGCTCGGTTGCGATCAGGAATGGCGGCCTCGTGACGAGCACGGGGCCTATCACTATCGGTACCAATGGCGGCGCAACAGGCAGTGTTCTGGTCGATGGAGCAGGCTCGGCTCTGGGCCTAACCTCGAACGCTACCTTACACGTCGGCGACGCCGGAACCGGTACACTCACCATCACCAATGGCGGCACTGTCGCTAGCGCCAACGCGTCTGTCGGCACGGCATCCGGCTCGACCGGTTCAGTGCTCGTCGACGGCGCCGGGTCGAGCTGGATCACCGCCGGTGTGATGGCGCTCGGGGGCGCCGGCAAGGGAACGCTGACGATCTCCAACGGCGGTCTAGTCTCAACCGACACTGCTGTGATGAGCGTGAGTCCCGGCGCGCGTGGCGGATCGGCCGTGATCGACGGCGCTGGCTCATCATGGCAAGTCAGCAACCTCTCTGTCGGCTACAATACCACCGGCTCGGTCGCTGTCGCGCATGGCGGCAGCATGGTCAACATCAACGCGGTGATCGGACAGAACGGCGGCTCAAACGGCAGCGTCACCGTCGACGGCGCGGGATCGTCCTGGATCAATCAGGCGTTTATTCGGATCGGTGACGCAGGCACAGGCTCGCTCACGATCGCCAATGGCGGCGCGGTTTCCGCCAATGGCCAGCTCGTGATCGCCAATCAGGCTGGCTCCATCGGCAATCTCAACATCGGTGCGGCGCCGGGCTCGGCGGCGGCGGCGCCTGGCACATTGACGGCAGCCGCGGTTCAGTTCGGCGCCGGCACTGGCGCGATCAATTTCAATCATGCCTCGGCGAATTATGTTTTCGCGCCTGATATCGTCGGCAACGGCGCCGTCAACCAATTGTCGGGCACCACGATCCTGACCGGAAACAACACCTATACCGGGCCGACCACCGTGAACGGCGGCACGCTGTTGGTGAACGGCTCGATCGCGAGCTCCACCGCCACTGTGAACACCGGCGGCACGCTGGGCGGCATCGGCACCGTCGGCGACACCACGGTGAATGCGGACGGCATGCTGGCGCCGGGCAGCAACTCGGTCGGCACGCTCACCGTGCAGGGCAATCTGGTGCTGACCTCCGCCGCGACCTACATGGTCCAGGTCTCTGGCGCATCTGCCAGCCAGACCGTGGTGTTCGGCGCGGCGCAGCTCGCCGGCATAGTCGCGGTGAACCTGACCGGCCGCGTCTCGGCGACCACGACCTATACCATCCTCACATCGGCGAACACGATCGGGACGTTCGGATCTGTCTCGATGACCAACTCGGCCTACGCGCGCAACGCGCGGGTGAGCTATTCGGGCAACAACGTGCTGCTGACGCTCGATGCCGGCCTGCTGTCGCCGTCGTTGCCCGGCTTCGCCAACATTAACCAGAAGAGTGTCGCCGCGGCGATCGACAACGGTCTGATCGGGGGTGGCTCGATGACGACCGGCTTCAACAAGCTGTTCAACGCGACCGGCCAGAACCTCCTCAACGGACTGACGCAGGCCTCCGGCGAAGCCGCCACCGGCACGCAGCAAGGCACCTTCAGTGCCATGGGCCAGTTCCTCAACGCGATGCTCGATCCGTTCTTCGGCAACCGGAACGCCACGGACGCGCCGGCGGGCGGCGTTTCGCGCTATGCCGAGGACGGCGCGGCCACGCGCGCGAGCGCGGGTCGCGACGCCTATGCGGCGATCGACAAGGCGCGCGGAGGTTTGTTCGCACAGCGCTGGAACGTGTGGGCGGCCGGCTATGGCGGCTCGCAGACCACTGACGGCAATGCGGTGGTCGGCTCGAACACCGCAACCAGCCGCATCGCCGGCGTGGCCGCGGGCGCCGATTATCAGCTGTCGCCGAACACGGTGGTCGGCTTCGCGCTCGGCGGCGGCGGCACCAGTTTCAGCGTGGCCAACGGGCTCGGCGGCGGAAGCTCCGACCTGTTCCAGGCCGGCGCGTATGCCCGCCACACCATGGGCAATGCCTATGTTGCCGGTGCGCTCGCCTATGGCTGGCAGGACGTCACGACGGATCGCACGGTGACCATCGCAGGCAACGATCATCTGCGGGCCGGTTCAATGCCAACGCGCTGTCGGGCCGCGTCGAAGGCGGTTATCGTTACGTCACGCCGTGGATGGGGATCACGCCGTATGCGGCGGCGCAGTTCACGAGCCTGTACCTGCCGGGCTATGGCGAGCAGGCGATCTCCGGCGCCAACACCTTCGCGCTGAATTATGCGGGCAGGGACGTCACCGCTACGCGCAGCGAGCTCGGCCTGCGCACCGATCGCTCCTATGCGCTGGAGACGGCCGTTCTCACGCTGCGCGGCCGTGCCGCGTGGGCGCACGATTTCAATCCGGATCGCGCGATTTCGGCCACCTTCCAGACCCTGCCGGGCGCGAGCTTCGTGGTGAACGGCGCGGCCTCCGCGCACGATGCCGCGCTGCTCACCGGCGCTGCCGAGCTGAAATGGCTGAACGGTATCTCGCTGTCCGGCACCTTCGAAGGTGAATTCTCGAACGTCACCCGCAGCTACGCCGGCAAGGGCATCGCACGGTATCAGTGGTGAGGCGGCACCAGACTAACGGCTTTCAGGAATTCGTGCTGAGGGGTTTTCGATGAACCGGATTGTGATTGGAGTGGCAGCGGCGGTGTCGCTGCTTGCAACGGGCGCGATGGCTGCTGACCTGGCGCCGAGGCCCTACGTCAAGGCGCCGCCGATGGTCGATCCCGGTTTTAATTGGACGGGGTTTTATGCGGGGTTCAACGGCGGCTATAGTTGGGGCCGCTCCAACGCCACGGTCCTGGCGACCACCCCACTTGCTGTGAGCATCGGACAGAACGTTGATGGGGGGCTTGGCGGCGGTCAGATCGGCTACAACTGGCAGGTCGATCCGAAATGGGTCCTGGGTGTCGAGGCCGATATTCAAGGAACCGGCGAGCGCGGCCGTTCGATTGACACGCTGGCGGCGGTAAGGATCGGTTTCGCTGCCATTGCCGGCACTGCCAACAGCAGCACTGATTTTCCGTGGTTTGCAACCTTCCGCGGTCGCGCTGGACTTTTGGCCGATCCCAGCCTGCTGCTCTATGCGACCGGGGGTCTGGCGGTCGGAGAGGTCAAGTTCGGAACTCAGGCGACGCTGACCGCGCAACTGTTCGATGGCGCCAACGCGCCTGTCGGAGCGCCGGTGACGGTTGTCGGTGCGGCGGTCTCTGAGAGCCAGACGCGCTGGGGCTGGACCGCAGGCGCCGGCATCGAAAAGAAATTCAACCGCAACTGGTCGGCCAAACTCGAATACCTCTATCTCGATCTGGGGTCGGCGACCTATTTCGGTGGGACTGCCAACGAGACTGCAGTCAAGTTCCACGATCATGTCCTGCGGGCTGGCTTCAATTACCAGTTCACGCCCGGACCGGTGGTCGCCAAGTATTGATTCAAGGGCGATGCGAAGACCACGGAGACCATCGGTGCCGCAGCCGCCGCATTCTCCAACGCCGACCTTCGCGTCGGTTATGCGGTTGACGCGGGCGCTCAGGGCGTGATCAGCGGAAACTGGACAGCCAAGCTCGAATATCTCTGGGTGGATCTTGGTCGCAGCAAGGGTTCATTCGCGACAGTCGTTCCGGCGCTTGGCGGCGGCTCGAACAGGCACGGAATAGCCTGCGCGCGGGACGCGGTGTGAAGCTTGAGGATATCGATACTGAGTAGCGCCGGGGGCTCGCCGATCCCACACGCCGCGATCATGCCATCCTGCTCCTGTCTTGCCCGACGGGTCAACGTCGGCGCAAAGCGCGTAAGCTATTGATCCCGCTCATGCCGTCTACTGTGCATGGGGTTGTTTTCGACATTTTTGTTTTGGGGCGCGACAGCCGCAGGCCGAACCGGATCTTATCCGGCTCTTGCCTACTTCATCACCCGCAGGCCCTTGGTCGTGAACCGCTGCGTCTTGCCGCCGGGGCGCACGGGGCGCCTTGTGCCGGCGGCCTTGCCGGTGCCGGGCGGCTGGTGCGCAGGCACGAGCTGGTCGGGACGCGAGCCGATCAGGTCGGCGCGGCCCATCGCCTTCAGCGCCTCGCGCAGCACCGGCCAGTTGTCGGGGTCGTGATAGCGCAGGAAGGCCTTGTGCAGGCGGCGCTGGCGCAGGCCCTTGATCGCCTCGACCTTGTCGCTGCCGCCGTGGCGCACGCCGCGCAGCGGATTGACGCCGGTGTGGTACATCGCGGTTGCGGTTGCCATCGGCGAGGGCAGGAAGGTCTGCACCTGGTCGGCGCGGTAGCGGTTCTTCTTGAGCCACAGCGCGAGGTTCATCATGTCCTCGTCGGTCGTGCCCGGATGCGCCGCGATGAAGTACGGGATCAGGTAATATTTCTTGCCGGCCTGCTCGGCGGCGGCATCGAACATCCGCTTGAACTGGTTGTAGGCGCCGATGCCCGGCTTCATCATCTTGTCGAGCGGGCCGCGCTCGGTGTGCTCGGGGGCGATCTTCAAGTAGCCGCCGACGTGATGGGTGACGAGCTCCTTGATATATTCCGGGCTCTCCACCGCGAGGTCGTAGCGCACGCCGGAGGCGACCATCACCTTCTTGATGCCCTTGGTCTCGCGCACCTTGCGATAGAGCCGGATCAGATCGTCATGCGAGGTGTTGAGGTTCGGGCAGATCTCCGGGAAGACGCAGGACGGCCGCCGGCACGCGGCCTCGACCTTCGGGTCCTTGCACGCCATCCGGTACATGTTGGCGGTGGGGCCGCCGATGTCGGAGATCACGCCGGTGAAGCCCGGCGTCTTGTCGCGGATCTTCTCGATCTCGCGCAGGATCGAGCCTTCCGAGCGGTTCTGGATGATGCGGCCCTCGTGCTCGGTGATCGAGCAGAAGGTGCAGCCGCCGAAACAGCCGCGCATGATCGTCACCGAGAATTTGATCATGTCCCACGCCGGGATCTTGGCGTCGCCGTAGGACGGATGCGGGGCGCGCGCATAGGGCAGGTCGTAGACCGCATCCATCTCGTCGCTGGTCAGCGGGATCGGCGGCGGGTTCAGCCACAGGTCGCGGTCGCCATGACGCTGCACCAGCGGCCGCGCATTGCCGGGATTGCTCTCCCGGTGCAGCACGCGTGACGCGCGCGCATAAGCCTCGCGGTCCTGCTCGACCTGCTCCAGCGCCGGCAGACGGATGACGGTGGCGCCCTTCTGGCGCGTTGCGCCCTCATCGGCGGAATCGAGATCGTCGGCGTGCAGCTCGCTGTAATCTTCGGGCACGCGGCGAAACAGCGCGACGCCCCTGATGTCGTCGAGCTCGCGCGGCGCTTCGCCGGCGGCAAGACGGTTCGCCACCTCGACGACGGCGCGCTCGGCATTGCCGTAGAGCAGCAGGTCCGCCTTGGCATCGGCCAGCACCGAGCGGCGCACCTTGTCGGACCAGTAGTCGTAATGTGCGATCCGGCGCAGCGAGGCTTCGATGCCGCCGAGCACGACGGGGACGTCCTTGAACGCCTCGCGGCAGCGCTGGGCGTAGACGATGGTGCAGCGGTCCGGCCGCTTGCCGCCTTCGCCGCCCGCCGTATAGGCGTCGTCATGGCGCAGGCGGCGGTCCGCGGTGTAGCGGTTGACCATGGAATCCATGTTGCCGCCGGTGACGCCGAAGAACACCTTTGGCTTGCCTAACGCCCTGAACGGCTCGGCCGAGTGCCAGTCCGGCTGCGCGATGATGCCGACCCGAAAACCCTGCGCCTCCAGCAGCCGGCCGATGATCGCCATGCCGAAGCTTGGATGGTCGACATAGGCGTCCCCGGTCACCAGCACGATGTCGCAGGCATCCCAGCCGAGCGCGTCCATCTCGGTGCGGCTCATGGGCAGGAACGGCGCCGGCTTGCGCGGGCGGGCCTGGGCCATCAGGGGTTTTTCGGCAGCGATGATCTGGGTATCCATGGCGCCTACGCATAGGACTCCGGAGGCGCGAATACAACCGATCGATGGGCGTCTTCGCCGATTCCGGTTCCCGCGTGGCGCGCAATTCGGCAGCGCCAATCGCGCGCGGGGCCACGGACTGTGACACGGTCCACATACGGGCCGACGGCTCAGCGTTGTGGTTCATTTGCAGGAACCAACCGCCCTTCGCGAGCATTCTGACCCGGGCACCGGCGCGAGCTCTGCTCGCGCGCGCCTCGGACCATCCCGGCGCCAGTGCCCGCAACCGGATTTTTGCCTTGCTGCTCGCTTCGGGGTGATGGGGGACTTGTGAGTACGGTCATAGAGAACTTGCTGGCGCGGAAGCAGAAGCTCGTAGAGGAACTCGAGGTGGCGCAAACCGTCGAGGACCGCGACAGGATCGAGCATCAGCTCGAGCAGATCAACACCGCGCTGGATTTTCTGGACAGGCCGGGTCCGGAGGACGGGCGATAGAATCGCTCAATCCACTTTCAGCGCCTCGACTTTCAAGGCCTTGGCATAGACCACGCCCGATTTGGTGATGTGCGTGGTCATCAGTGCTTCGAACGCCGCAAACTCGCCGCGCGCGAACAGATCCAGCAGCTTGCGGTGCTCGTCGAAGGACGAGCGGGTCCGCACGTCGATCGGCGAGGTCAGGTTGGTGCGCAGCGCGGCGACGCGGCCGGAGACGAGCTGGTAGGATTCGACGAGGTAGCGGTTGCCGCAATGGGCGAACAGCGCCTCGTGAAAAGCGGCATCGGCGCGGCCATAGGCGATGTTGTTGCGTGCCGCAATCGCCGGCTCCATCGCCGCGATCGCGGCGCTCATCGTCGCGACGGCACCATCGCGATCATGACGGAAGGCGAGCTCGGCGGCCTTGGGCTCGAGCGCGATCCTGAAGGTGCAGAGCGCAGCGATGTCCTCGTCGCTCGGGGTGAAGACAAAACTGCCGACCTGCGGGCGGATCACCACGAGCCCCTGCGCCTGCAGCTGGCCCATCGCCTCGCGCACCGGCGTCCGGCTGACGCCGAAGGAATTCGCCACCATCTCCTCGGAGATCGCAGCGCCGAGCGCGAACTCGCCGTCGATGATCGCCTGCCGCAGCCGCTGCAACACCCGCTGCGACAGCGATTTTGGCGTATCGAGCTTGAGCGATCGCATTGCTCTCTCAGATCACCTTGCCGGGATTGAGCAGATGATCGGGATCGAGCGCGGCCTTCAGCGTCCGCATCAGCGCGATCTCGGCCTCGCTCCTGGCATGACCAAGCCACTTCTTCTTCAGCGTGCCGATGCCGTGCTCGGCGGAGACGCTGCCGCCCATCTCGCGCACGAGACCGTAGATGACCGTGTCCATCTCTTCCTTCGGCTGTTGCGCGACCGTGAGGCCCGTGACCCAGGACACGAGGTGCAGATTGCCGTCGCCGATATGGCCGTAATAGACGCTCTCGCAGCCCTTGATGCCGTCGGCGAGCGCGGCCTTGCAGCGCGTGACGAACTCGTCCATCCGCGCCACGGCAAGTCCGATGTCGTAGGAGATGTGCGGGCCCAGCACCTGGCCGAACTCGGCGCAGATGTCGCGCACCCGCCAGAAGGCTTGCGTCTGCGCCAGCGATTGCGCCACCGCGGCATCGGCCAGCAGCCCGCGCTCCATCAGCTCTTCGAGCCAGGCCTGGAAGCGCGGCGCATCCAGGCTCTCGTCGGTGCCCTGCGCCTCCACCAGCACGTAGAGGCCGTGGCCCGCGGCGACCGGCGGTTTCACGCCGGCGCGCGTCGTGATCACGTCCCAGTAATCCGGCCACATCACCTCGAACGCCGACAGCAGCGGGCCGAGCCCGCTGCGCGCGGCATCGAGCAGTGCGATCACCGCGGCATAGTCCTTCAAGGCGCACAGCGCGGCCATGGTCGAGCGCGGCTTCGGGAACAGCTTCAGCACCACGCGGGTGATGATCCCGAGCGTGCCTTCCGAGCCGATGAAGAGATGCTTCAGGTCGTAGCCGGCATTGTTCTTCATCAGCTTGTTGAGATTGGTGATGATGGTGCCATCCGGCAGCACCACTTCGAGACCGAGCACCAGCTCGCGCGTCATGCCGTAGCGGATCACGCGATTGCCGCCGGCATTGGTGGAGAGATTGCCGCCGATCGCGCAGGAGCCGCGCGAGCCGAGGTCGAGCGGAAAGAAGAAGCCGGCCTCATCCGCGGCCTTCTGGATCGTCTCCAGCGGCGTGCCCGCCTTCACCGTCATCGTCGCGGACGCGCGATCGATCTCCTCGATGCCGGTCATGCGCTCCAGCGAGATCGCGACCCAGCCTGCTTCAGGCGAGGCGCCGCGGCACAGCCCGGTCAGTCCGCCCTGCGGCACGAACGGCAGATGCGCCTGCCGGCAGGTGGCGATCGCGTCGGCAACGCCCTGCGCGTCGAGCGGACGGATCACCGCACGCGGCGTTTGCGGCAGGCTCGCGCTCCAGTCGTTGCAATTGCGCGCCGGCACATCAGCGCCGATCAGCACGGCGGCGCCGCCGAGCTTGTCGCGCAAGGCGGCGAGCAATTGGTCGGGACGCTCCACGGGGGTCACCATGTCCATGCAAGACCTCCTCAAAATCCGGCCGCGTCTGTCGCGCGTCTGCTGCGATGGGATTTGCGTCCGTCTTGTATGTAAGGTACAAGGTGAAAAGTAAAGCAAAAACGAGGCTTCGCTAGGCGCAGAAGATCATTATGGATCAGTGGCTTAGTCCGAGACCGCAGCAAAGGGTGGTGTGATGACGGAGGCGATTCGCGGGTTCTGGGTGGCGTCGGCGACGCCGCTGGCGACCGACGGCGGTGTGGATCACGGCCGGCTCGCCGCCCACGCCAAGCAGCTCTTCAGCAAAGGCGTCGACGGCGTCGTGCTGTTCGGCACCACGGGCGAAGGTACTTCCTTCAACGTCGCCGAACGCGTCGCGACCATAGAGGCCATGCTCAAGGCCGGTGTCGCGCCGGAGCGCATCGGAATCGGCGGCGGCTTCCCCGCCATCAGCGACAGCATCGCGCTGACGCGCGCCGTGCTCGGCCTCGGCCTGCGCCACGTGCTGCTGCTGCCGCCTTACTTCGACCGCGGCGTCACGCCCGAAGGTATCGAGGACGCCTTCGCCGCGATCATCGACGGCGTTGCCGACGATCGCCTGCGTGCCTATCTCTATCACATCCCGCAGATCTCAGGCGTTGCGATCCCGACCACGGTCGCCGCGAGCCTGCGCAAGCGTTACGGCAAGCTGGTTGCGGGCCTGAAAGACTCCAGCGGCGACTTCAAGCAGTTCGAGGCGTTCCGCGCAGCCAGCCCCGAGCTCGCCATCACCGTCGGCAACGAAGCCGACATCGCCCGCGCCATCGCCGCCGGCGGTGCCGGCACCATCTGCGGCATGGCCAACATCGCGCCGGAGCTGGTCAAGGCGATGATCGACGGCAAGAATGTCGAAGCACGCATGCAAGCGGCGATCGACATCGTGGTGAAGACGCCATCCTTCCTCGCAACGCTGAAGGCCATTCTCGCCGCGCAGACCGGCGATGCAGCGTGGCTGCGGGTGCGTCCACCGCTGCGGGCCTTGTCCGACGGCACCGCGCTCAAGCGGAAGCTCGACGAGCTGACGAGCCCTGCCATCGCATGAAATCCCGCAATGTCGCGACACGCCGCCGCGAATTTCGCGCGCAGCGTGTCGCGATCGGCGCGAGAACAATCCATGATTGCTGGTTCGCATTGATCCGCGCTTAGAACCATTCAACACTAGAGCGATTCAATTCCGCCTACGGTTCTCTTCACCCGCAACGGCTGTTAGACGCGCCAGCTGCAATGCTGTGTCTGACCTGGAAGTGAATCGAAAGTGCGTGCTCATCTGGATGACCGCGTCAGCGGTCATCGAATTCGTGCCGGCGGGAGTCGTGCAGGTCTTCTCATCGGAGCAGCCGTGCTGCTCGCCGAATGCCCCTCCAACACGACGACCGCACAGGCGCAATCGGCGCTGCCAGCGGTGACGGTGGAAGCGCCGGCGCAGCGGCCGAAACCGGCGCGCGCATCGGAGCAGTCCTCACGCCGCACCCAGGCCGCCGCGCGCCAGCGCAATCGCAATGCCGCGCCGGCAGCGCCGACGCCATCGGAGCGCGCCGCCGCGGAGGCCGCCGCGCAGCAAGCCGCCAAGCTCGGCTACCGTGCGATGCCGAGCGCGACCACGCTGCGTTCGGGCGCATCGCCGCTCGACACCTCGCAGACCGTCAACGTCGTGCCCGCGCAGGTCCTGAAGGACCAGTTGCCGCGCAACATCGACGATGCGCTGGTCAACATCAGCGGGATCACCCAGACCAACACGCTCGCCGGCACCCAGGACGCCGTGATCCGCCGCGGCTTCGGCGATAACCGCGACGGCTCGATCATGCGCAACGGCATGCCGCTGGTGCAGGGCCGCAGCCTGAACGCCGCTGTCGAGAGCGTCGAGGTGCTGAAGGGACCGGCCTCGCTGCTCTATGGCATCATGGATCCCGGCGGCATCGTCAACACGATCAGCAAGCGTCCGGAGCTCTACCAGCACGGCTCGGTCACGCTGCTCGGTTCGACCTATGCGAACAATCGGAGCGGTGCTGACGGCACGCTCGACATCACCGGTCCGATCGGCGACGGCGGTCTTGCCTATCGCTTCATCGGCTACGGGGTCAGCGAGGACTATTGGCGCAATTTCGGTCGCCACCGGGAAATGCTGGTGAACCCGTCGCTTGCCTGGTACGGCGACACCACGACGGTCCAGCTCACCTATGAGCACCGCGAGTTCATCTCCCCGTTCGACCGCGGCACGGCCTTCAACGGCGCTCCGCTGGCGATCCCGAAGACGCGCCGGCTCGACGAGCCCTTCAACAACATGTGGGGCACCTCCGACCTGGTGCAGGGCTCGGTCGAGCAGAAGCTCGACGACAATTGGAAGGTCACGGCGGCCTACAGCTACAACACCGAGACCTTCAGCGCCAATCAGCTTCGCATCACCAACGTCAACGCCAAGACCGGCGTCGAAACCCGCAGCAATGACGGCACCCGCAACTCGCTGAGCAACGCGAGTTACGGCACCTCCTATCTGCAGGGTGACGTCTGGGTGGGCGGCTTCCGCAACGAGATCCTGTTCGGTGGCGAGGCGTTGTATCGCACCATCGACCGCCACGACCTGATTCGCCAGGCGACCCCGAGCTTCAATTTCTACAATCCGGTCTACGGGCTGATCGTGCCAGGCACGACCGTTTCGGCAACAGACAGCGAACAGACCGACAAGCTCGGCACCCGCGGCTTCTTCGCCCAGGACACGTTCCACCTGACCAACTGGTTGTCCGTGGTTGGCGGCGTGCGCTGGATGGAATACGAGCAACTCGCCGGAAAGGGCCGGCCTCTCTTCGTCACGAACACCAATCTGGCGGGCGACAAGGTGCTGCCGCTCGGCGGCGTCATCTTCAAGCTGAACGATCAGCTCTCGTATTACGTGAGCTATACGCAGTCGCTGAAACCGACCTCGACGATTGCGCTTTTCACCGGTGCTCCCGTCGGCTTCGTCGTCGACTCCACCATTGCGCCCGAAGAGGGAACCCAGTGGGAGACCGGCCTGAAGTTCGACGTCAACAAGCGGCTGTCGGGCACCCTGGCGGTCTACGACATCGAGAAGAAGAACGTGTTGGTGCGGGATGATCTCGGCAACAACAACATCGCAATACGGACGTCTGCGAAGGCTCGGTCGCGCGGCGTTGAGTTGGACGTGACGGGCAAGCTGACGGACCATTGGAGCATGATCGGTAGTTACGGCTATACCGACGCACGCCTGATCAACGATCCCGTCAACGGCAACGCCAAGCTGCTGAACGCCGCGATGAACACGGCTTCGCTCTATCTCGTCTACGATTTCGGCGACGCGCTTCCGGGACGGCTGCGGCTCGGCGGCGGCGCGCACTATGTCGGCGACCGGCCGGGCGACTCCGCCAACAACTTCTTTCTGCCGGCATATACCGTCGCGGACGTCTTTGCGACCTACGACACGAAAATCGACAACCTGCCGGTGACCTACCAGTTCAACGTCAAGAACCTGTTCGACAAGCTCTACTATACCTCCACCACCGGGAGCGCCTTGAACGTCGCGATCGGTGACGCGCGGCGCTTCTCGCTGTCGGCGACGGTGAAGTTCTAGCCGTGCGCGCGCCACGCACGGATCGGGAATCGCAGGCGGCGCCGACCGGAAGGGGCCATGCCGATGCGTGAGCCTGGCCGCGCGATCAAGGCCGTCCTGCTCCAGGTCCACTCCATCGCGGGCCTCGTGCTCGCGCTGCTGCTTGCCGTGATCGCGCTGACCGGCGCGATCATGAGTTTCGAGAACGAGGTCGTCGACCATCTCAACGCCGGCATCATGCAGGTCGCGCCGCGGACCGCGCCGGCGCTGATGCCGGACGAGTTGGTCGCGCGGCTGAAGGCGGCGCAGGATTTCGGCAAGGTCTCGGCTCTCACGCTATCGAGCGATCCGGCCGCGGCGGTGCGTGTCCGCTTCGGCCGCGACGAGCAGGGCGGGCGGCCGGCTTCGCTCTATGTCGATCCCTATGACGCACGCGTGCTGGGCTCGCCGCGCGGCGAAGAGTTTTTCGCGACCGTTCGCAGGTTGCATCGCTGGCTGCTCATCCCCGGCGATGCCAAGGGTTGGGGGCGCCAGATCACCGGTGTCGCCGCGCTCGGCCTGATCGTCATGCTGGTTTCGGGCCTCGTGCTGCGCTGGCCACGCCGTGCCGGCAGCGTGAAGATGTGGCTGAAGCCGAATCTCGGGCTCAGCGGCCGCGGGCTGCACCGGTCGCTGCATGCGGTGATCGGCACCTGGGTCCTGCCCGTCTATCTGGTGATGACGCTCACCGGACTGTGGTACTCGTTCGACTGGTACAAGGACGGAGTCGTCTGGCTGCTGTCGCGCCCGGAGGTCGTCGCCGCGAAAATGCAGCCCAAGATGCCCGCAAAGGCGCCGCGCGTGGCGGCCGCTTCCGAGCCGGCCCAGCCGATCGGATTCGACCGTGCCTGGGCGACGTTCCAGCGCGAGGAGGGTGACCGCTTCGCCAGGGCCTTCCTGACGCTGCCGGCCGGCCCCGCCACGGCGATCCGGATCAGGTCGTGGAGGAAGAACTCGACGCTCGATACCACGCGCGACGAATTCCGCGTCGATGCCGTCACCGGCCAGCTGGTTTCGGCGGAGCGTTACGCCGACAAGACGTTCGGCGAGAAGATCATCGCCAACGTGCTCGACATCCATCGCGGCGCGGTCCTCGGCTGGCCCGGCAAGCTCGCGTTCATGATTGCCGCAGCCCTGATGCCGCTGTTCTCGGTCACCGGCATCCTGCTCTATTTGTCGCGTCGCAAGCTGCGGCGCCCCGCGCAGCCGCCGCTCGGGCGCCTCGTTCCGGGCGAGTGATCCGACAAGCCGCTGTTCAAATCCGCCTGGATCGAGTCACGATATTTGCTCGACACGTCACTTCGGCTGCATGTGCCGTTCGCCGATGATGACGTCGTTGTTGGCGGCGTAGACAAAGCAGCCGCCATCCCGGCCATTTCGCGTGGGATCGCTGTTGCATTTTGCCAGTGCAGAGGCCTCGGCATCTTTCAAGCTCGCATCGCCCGCCGAGATGAACAGCTTCCCCCAGGGGTGGATGGCCATCGCTTTCGGCTCCATGGCCTTATCGTAATTCTGTACGTCGGGGCGCTGTCGCGTCACCCGCCGGATGATCGGAATCTGGGACAGATCATACTTGCCCGCATAATGCAGACGCGGCATGTCCCGCGCTGTCAGTTCACCCTCCGCGACGATCTCCTTGTTCACCGCTAGCAGGGCGCACGGCTTGCCATAGCGCAACTGGCACGCTTCCAGTGAGCGCTCGCCGGTGGCCGACGCGTCCTCGTGTTCACAGGACCGAAAATAGCTCGCGCTGATGAGCTCCACGGCCTGCCCCTTGTTGGGTTTGCAGGCGACGTAGTCCTTGATCAGCGTGTCGCGGACAAAGCCGAACACGGTCGGTGTGGTCGCTGCTATGATCGACGCCATCGCCCGCTCGAATTGGGACTTGCGTTCCGCATTGGTCAGCGCGGCCATGGCCGCACCCGGAAGCACCAGAAACACCACCAGGAATTTTATGGTTCGCATGCTGCCCCTCCCCCCACGCACGAATCGGAACTTTACCCGCCCCGCGCTCTCGGACAACATGCTTCTTTTCAGCGGCTCCACGGGATTGCACGCCGCAGAGCGGGAGGGCATGCCCCCGTCGGGCTGGTCAAGCGGTCCGCAATCGGCCAAAAGCGCCCTGTTCAAACTTCGAAGGCTGCATGTCCGATGACGATCCCGACCGTCACCCCCGCCGATATCCGCCGCGCGCTGCTGCTGCGCGAGGAGATCGCGCTGCTCGATCTCAGATACGAGGCCGCGTTCGCCACCGGTCATCCCTTGTTCGCTGCCAACATGGCCGCGAACCGGATTGCGGTCGAAGCCGAGGTGAGGCTGCCGCGCAAGGACGTGCCGGTCGTGCTCTATGATGACGGTGAGGGGCTGGTCGCGGCCGGAGCAGAACGCCTGACTGCGCTCGGCTACAGCAATGTCCGCGCGCTCGATGGCGGGCTGAAGGCCTGGCGCGATGCGGGCTATCAGGTGTTCGAGGACGTCAACTCCTATTCGAAAGCGTTCGGCGAGCTGGTCGAGGCGCGCCGGCACACGCCGTCATTCAGTGCTGACGAGGTCGCCAAGCTTATCGCGGACAAGGCCAACATCGCCATCCTCGACGTCCGCCGCTTCGACGAATATGCGACCATGAACATTCCGGGCTCGGTCAGCGTGCCCGGCGCGGAGTTGGTGCTGCGGGCAGGCCAAGCCGCGCCCGATCCCGACACCACCATCATCGTCAATTGTGCCGGGCGGACGCGCTCGATCATCGGCACCCAGTCGCTGATCAATGCCGGCGTGCCCAACAAGGTGCGGGCGCTGCGCAACGGCACCATCGGCTGGACGCTGGCGCGGCACGCGCTCAACCATGGCGCCGACCGGCGCGGGGCGATCGGACCATTCGAAGGCGGTCCGGCCAATGCCCGCGACGTCGCTTATCGCGCCGGCGTCCGCCACATCGGCGCAGGCGAGGCGGCGGCGCTCGCGGCGCAGACCGATCGCACGCTCTACCGCTTCGACGTGCGCGATGCGGAGGACTATGCGGCTGGCCACCTTCCGGGCTTTCGCCACTATCCCGGCGGTCAGCTCGTCCAGGAGACCGACATGGCCGCACCGGTGCGCGGCGCGCGCATTCTGTTGACCGACGACAAGGGCGTGCGCGCCGACATGACGGCGTCCTGGCTCGCGCAGATGGGCTGGGAGGTGTACGTGCTCGAGGGCGGCTATGACGGCGCGCTGGAGGTCGGTCCGCCGCTCGTGCTGCCGAAGCCGGATCCGGCGCACCGCTACCGCCGTCCCTATGAGGGGACCGATGTCGCCGAAGGTGCGATGCAGGCCTACCTCGATTGGGAGCACGGATTGGTCGAGCAGCTCCGGCTCGACGGGACGCACGGGTTTTATGTGATTTGACGCGCGTGGCCCGCGCGCTCCGCATCAGCGCAATACTCTGTCACCGTCACCCCCGCGCAACGGCGAAGCCGTTGTCGCTGGAGGTGGCCGCTCCTTGGCGGCCCTCGAAGGGCGACGGCCCGGCTGCATCGGGGCCGTTCCTCTTTCGAGGCTCCCGGCGCGATGCCAAGCATCGCGCCACTCGCACCTCAGGGTGACGGGGCGTCTATTGTGCGTGCTGGGATGCCGGGGCTGGTGGGATGCCAAGCACACCCGCACCCCGCCATCTTGTTCCCGTATCCAAACCCTATTGTGCTGCGCCTCGTCCGCGGTTTATGAGCTGCGGCAAAGCCGCCATTCATGGAGATTCTATGCCAGCCCCAGGCCAAAGCCCTGAGCGGAGCGCGAAGGCGCTGCTGCTCGAAGGCGTCAATGACAGTGCCGTGGACCTGTTCCGGAGCGCGGGCTTCACCAATGTCGAGCGTCTGACCAAGGCGCTGGACGGCGAGGCGCTGCGCCAGGCGCTCAAGGGCGTGTCGTTGCTCGGCATCCGCTCGCGCACCCAGATTACCGACGACGTGCTGGCGGCCGCCGATCAGCTCCTTGCGGTCGGCTGCTTCAGCGTTGGCACCAACCAGGTCGATCTGCTGGCGGCGCGCAAGCGCGGTATTCCCGTCTTCAACGCGCCGTTCTCCAACACGCGCAGCGTCGCCGAGCTCGTGATCGGCGAGATCGTGATGCTGTTGCGGCAGATTTTTCCACGCTCGGTCTCGGCCCATGACGGCGGCTGGGACAAGTCCGCGACCGGTAGCCGCGAGGTGCGCGGCCGCACCCTCGGCATCATCGGCTACGGCAATATCGGCTCGCAGCTCTCGACCTTGGCCGAGGCCATGGGCATGCGCGTGATCTATTACGACCGCACCGACAAGCTCCGCCACGGCAACACCGAGCCGGTCGAGAAGCTCGAAGAGCTGCTGGCGCAGAGCGACATCGTCAGTCTGCACGTGCCGGAGACGCCGGAGACATCAGGCATGATCGGCGAGAAGGAACTGCGGGCGATGAAGCCGGGCTCGTTCCTGATCAACAACAGCCGCGGCACCGTGGTCGATCTCGATGCGCTGGCTCGCGCCTTACGCGACGGTCACATCGCAGGGGCCGCCATCGACGTGTTTCCGGTCGAGCCGTCCTCGAACTCCGATCGTTTCAAGAGCCCGGTGCAGGGCCTCGACAACGTCATCCTCACCCCGCATATCGGCGGCTCGACCGAAGAGGCGCAGGAGCGCATCGGCGGCGAGGTCGCGCGCAAGCTGGTCGACTATTTCATCACCGGCTCGACCATGGGCGCGGTGAACTTCCCGGAGGTGCAGCTGCATCTGCGTCCCTCCGGCGCGCGCTTCAGCCATGTCCATCGCAACGTACCGGGCATGCTGCGGCGGCTGAACGAGGTCTTCCTCCAGCGCGACATCAACATCGCCGCGCAATATCTGGAGACCGCCGGCGACCTCGGCTACGTCGTGCTCGACGCCGATCTCGCCGGTCAGGATTCGGCCACGCTGCTCCAGCAGATCCGCGCCCTCGACGGCACGGTCGGCGCAAGGCTGGTATTCGAACACTAAATCGCCCACGTTCTGGTTGCATTCTACGGCGATGGCTCTCTAAACTGCCGCCATCTTCGGCGCGTTACAAATCGCGTCGAATTTGAGCTTCAGTTGCGTCGGTGCCGCCATGGAACGGGACGTCGTACTGATTGACCTCGCGCTGCAGGGTGGCGGTTCGCACGGCGCCTTCTCCTGGGGCGTGCTCGACCGTCTTCTGGAAGAGAGATGGCTCACGATCGCCGCGATCTCCGGAACATCCGCAGGCGCGATGAATGCGGCGGTCCTGGCGGACGGCTGGACGGCCGGCGGCGCCGAGGGCGCACGTGATGCGCTCGAACAATACTGGCGCCGCGTCTCCAGGGCCGCGGCCTTCAGTCCGCTCCAACGCTCGCCGCTCGACCGGCTGATGGGGCGCTGGACCCTCGATACGTCGCCCTTCTACATCCTCACCGATCTGATGTCGCGCGTGTTGTCGCCCTACGACCTCAATCCAACCGGCTACAACCCGCTACGCGCAGTGCTAGCCGAGAGCATTGATTTCGAACGCCTCGTGCGCTCGCCGATCCAGCTGTTCATCACCGCGACGCGGGTGCGCACCGGACGCGGCCGAATCTTCCGCAACGCGGAGATCACGGCGGATGTGCTGCTGGCATCCGCCTGCCTGCCGACCATGTTCCGTGCCATCGAGATCGACGGCGAGCCCTATTGGGACGGCGGCTTCGCCGGCAACCCGACAATCACGCCGCTGGTTCGCGAGAGCGACGCGCACGACACCATTCTCGTCCAGATCAATCCGACCGAGCGGCTGGAGGAACCGCGGACAGCGGCTGAAATCCTCAACAGGCTGAACGAGATCTCGTTCAACTCGCCGCTGATGAAGGAACTGCGCATGATCGCGCTGCTGCGCCAGGCGGCCGACCCCGGCAGCGGCGAGGGCGCGCGCTGGGCGAAGATGCGGACGCACCGGATCAAGAGCGACATGCTGACGAAGTTCGGCGCGTCCTCGAAACTCAACGCGGAATGGGAATTCGTCTCGATGCTGCGCGCCGAGGGGCGCATGGCCGCTGACGCGTTTCTCGCCGAGCATGGTGCCGACATCGGCCGGCAATCGACCGCTGATCTCGACGTCCTGCTGACGGAGTGCTGAGACATGGGTCTCCTCGGCCTTCTCGTCGGGCTCGGCCTGCTTGTCCTGTTTGCCTTTCGCGGCTGGAGCGTGCTTCTGCTCGCGCCGTTCGCGGCACTCGTTGCTGCCCTGTTCGGCGGCGAACCGTTGCTTGCGAACCTGACCCAGGTGTTCATGGTGAATGCGGCGGGATTTCTGGCGCAGTTCTTCCCGATCTTTCTGCTTGGCGCTGTCTTCGGCAAGTTGATGGATGACAGCGGCGCGGTGACGTCGGTCGCCGGCTTCATGGCGGAGCGCCTTGGCGAGCGGCGCGTGATCCTGGCGGTCGTTCTCGCCGGCGCGCTGGTCACCTATGGCGGCGTGAGCCTGTTCGTCGCGTTCTTCGTCATCGTTCCCATGGCCCGTTCGCTGTTTCGCGCGGCCTCGATTCCGCGTCGTTTGATCCCGGCCGCGATCGTGCTGGGAACGTCGACCTTCACGATGTCGGCCCTGCCAGGCACGCCGTCGATCCAGAACGCGATCCCGATGCCGTTCTTCGGGACGACGCCGTTCGCCGCGCCGGGCCTCGGCATCATTGCCTCCCTCATCATGCTCGTGACAGGATTGTGGTGGCTGCATCGCGCCGAGGCAGCAGCCCGCCGCGCCGGAGAAGGCTATGGCGACGATGCCGACGGCTTGATCGAGCAGGCTGCCGCCGACGAACTCGTGCGCGAGCGCGCAACGACCGCGCGCGAGTTCGATCCGGCTGAACTGCAACACGGTCATCGCAGCGACCGGCCTTCGCCCGTGCCGAACGCCATCGCGCCGCTGGCCGTCGTCGTCACCGTGAATCTGGTGATGTCGCTCGTGGTGCTGCCGCGGCTCGATGTCAGCTATCTCGCCGAGCAGCGTTTTGGCGAAACGTCGCTCGCGGCCGTCGCGGGCGTGTGGTCGGTCGCGGTGGCGCTGGCGGCGGCCATCGTCACGACCATCGCGCTGAACCGGGCCCGCCTGCCGGCGCTTCGCCGGACCATGGACGCGGGGGCCAATGCGTCGGTCCTGCCCGCGTTCAGCGTCGCCAGCCTCGTCGGATTCGGCGCAGTCGTCGCCTCGCTGCCGGCGTTCACGATCGTGCGCGACTGGGTGCTGGCGATCGAGGGCGGACCGCTGGTCTCGCTCGCCGTCGCGACCAACGTCCTGGCGGCGCTGACCGGTTCGGCCTCCGGCGGCCTGACCATCGCGCTCGAAGCGCTCGGCCCGACCTATGTCGAGCTCGCCGCACGCACCGGGATCGACCTCTCGCTGATGCATCGCGTCGCGGTGATCGGCTCTGGGACGCTCGACATCCTGCCGCACAATGGCGCGGTGGTCAGCCTGCTCGCGATCTGCGGCCTGACGCACCGTGACAGCTATTTCGACATCGTGATGGTCGGCATCGTGACGTCGCTGCTGGCGCTGGTGGTCGTGATCGTGCTGGGCAGCGCGTTAGGATCGTTCTGATCAAAATGCGAACGTGAGCGATTGACGGAACGTTGAAGGTTGCATTCAATGCGGCCAACTGTCCAATGCAACAAAACAGCGAACGCCGGGTGGAAACGATGACGCAAAAGAGAGCGAAGCTCTGTGCATGGCTCGTGGGCGCGGCGGCCGCAATGAGCGCGAGCAGCGTCTCGGCGGTGACGCTGGTGGAGGATGCCGACACGATCTGCAAGGGGCTCGTCGGCGGCGCTGACGCCGTGAAGATCGATTCCGCGACGTTGCAGGCGCCATCGCAACTCGCTGTTGCGGAGCGCGGCCCGACACCGTCGGGGCGCATCACGCCGGCTAATCCCGGCTTCTGCAAGGTGCTCGGCCACATCGATCCCGTCGATCCCAAGGCGCCGCCGATCAAATTCCAGGTCAACCTTCCCGTCGAATGGAACGGGCGGTCGGTGCAATATGGCGGCGGCGGCTTCAACGGCGTGCTGATCACCGGTCTTGCGCTGCCGCCGGCCTATCCGTTCGACAAGCCGTCGCCGCTCGCGCGCGGCTTCGTCACCTATGGCACCGATTCCGGCCACGAATCCAAGCCGGGCGAGCCGCCGCAATTGTTCGCGCTCAATGACGAAGCCTTCGAGAACTTCGCCCATCGCGCCTACAAGAAGGTTCGCGACGTTGCCGTCGCGCTGATGCAGCGCGCCTACGGCAAGAAGCCCGAGAAGATGTACTTCATGGGCTCGTCCGAGGGCGGTCGCGAAGGCCTCACCATGGCGCAGCGTTATCCCGACGATTTCGACGGCATTTTCGCCCGCGTGCCCGTCATCAACTGGGTCGGCCTGCAGCATGCTGGCACGCGTTCGGGCCTCGTGACCATGGGCGACGGCTGGATCAACCCGGCGCAGGTGAAGCTGGTCGGCGATGCCGTGCGGGCGGCTTGCGACAAGGCCGACGGCTCCAACGATGCACTGGTGCAGGATCCCGTCACCTGCAAGGCGGCGTTCAAGGTCGAGACGCTGCGCTGCGCCAGCGGGAAGACGGGCGATCAGTGCTTGACCGATGTGCAGATCAAGGCGATCGACACGCTGCATGCGACCTACAAATTCCCGTTCGCGCTCGCCAACGGCCTCGACGACTATCCGGGCTGGGGCGTCTCGGGCGAAGACACGCCCGCGATCGGTCCGACCGGCGGCTGGGTCGCGTGGTGGCTCGGCACCGCGCCGCCCGCACAGCCGCCTGCGCCCAACAACGGCATCGCCTGGATCTACGGCGCTGGCGGCATTCAATACGTGTTCGCGCGCGATCCCAAGCTCGACGTCCCCACCTACAAGGTGGAGGAGCACAAGGCGCGGATACTCGAGGTCTCGAACCTCATGGACTCGACCAATCCCGACCTCAGTCGCTTTCGCGAGCGCAAGGGCAAGCTGATCATCCTTGAGCACATGGCCGACTATGCCCAAAGCCCCTATGCCGGCATCCGTTATTTCGAGAGCGTTGAGCGCCTGATGGGCTCGGCGACGACGGAGTTGTTCGCAAGGCTCTACACGGCGCCCGGCGTCGACCATGTCGGTTCCGGCGCGCCGGCCAATGTCGACATGCTGAGCGTGCTGGTCGACTGGGTCGAGAACGGCAAGGCGCCCCGCGATCTTGAGGTCAGCGAGCAGAAGGTCGAGGCGCCGTCCTTCGCGGCCGTCCGCACGCTGCCGTTGTGTCGCTGGCCGGCCTGGCCGCATTACAAAGGCGGCCCGGTGACGGAAGCTGCGAGCTTCTTCTGCGCGCCGTAACGGTTCACCTCTCCCCGCAAGCGGGGCGAGGCAGACACGCTCCGCTCATCCCGCTGCCATCGCCTGCGCGCCTCCGAGCAACTGCGCATTGAGCCGGCCGCCGGAGAACAGCATGTCGTCGAGCGCCTCATCGATGTCGGCCGACACGACGGAATTGCCGCCGTCGCGCGCGAGGCTTGCTTGCGCCAGTCGTCGCCTCAATTCCTTGATGAACGCGCAACTCGTGCCCTCGCTGCGGCGGGCCGCTTCAGCGATGACCGCGTCCTCGTTCGGCAGTCCTCTGCCGTAAAGCCTGACCAGCTTGCCGCGGCCGATCTCATCAGGAAGGGGCACTTCGATGGCCTGATCGATGCGGCCCGGGCGACCGGCGAGGGCGCCTTCAAGGTCCTCCGGCCGGTTCGTGGTCAGGACGAATAGGATGTCCGCGTCCTCTTTCAGCCCGTCCATTTCGTTGAGCAACCTGTTCAGCATGGATTCTTCGCACGGTCCCATGTCATCGCGGTCGCGGGCGATGAGATCGACATCTTCGATCACGACCATCGATGGCTGGAGCAGCCGCGCCAGGCTCATATAGGCCCCGAGAAGACCGATCTGTTCGGCGGTAATGATCAGCGTCGTATGCCCGGGCAGATGTGTCGCAAGATAACGGATCGTGTGGGTCTTGCCGGTGCCCGGCGGCCCGTACAGCAAGATGCCCTTGCGCGTCGACTGACCGAGCCGGCGCAACTGTTCGCGGGTGTTGACGAAAGTCAGCACATTGCGATCGAGCAGCCGCAAGGTCTGCTCCGGCAGGATCACCTCGGTCCGTGAGACCGGCGGCAATCGGTGCACGGTGATGCCGCGCGAGCGCCCGCGATAGTCCGAGTCGGCATCGAGCGACAGGATCTTGCCGCGATAGGTCCGCGCGGTTTGCACGGCCTCTTCCAGTTCACTGAAGCATTGCTGGACGAGCTCTGCGCCCGCCGTGCCTGACGGCACCAGGATCTCGATCCGAATTCCGGGCTCGCGGCTGTATTCGCGGTGTGCGCACGGCAAAACCGCATAGCGGAGACTATCCTGCTCGCACAGCCATAGTCCGTTATCCAGACACTTGACCGGGCTCTTCTCGCCGACATCGACATCGGAATATTGTAGCGGCGCAATGGCGAGCGCATAGCGGCCGCTCTTGAGGAGCCGCGAAATCGACAACGTTTCGTAGCGTTGCTCTTCGTTCAGCCCGATCAACCGGATGGCCTTGCCGAAGAGCCGGTCCACCGCTGCTTGGACATCGACCCGCATGTGGCCGGGAAATTGGCGGATCGTGGTCACGAGTTTGCCGCGCGCGGTGCTGGCAAAGTGCCAATCAAGAACGTCGCAAGCAAAGTCGAAGCTCTCTTCTTGTTCGCTCGAGGGCCCGTCCGCTGCACGCATGCATTCGCTGCACAGCCAGACGGTGCGATTGCCGATCCGAACGTCCGTCTGTCCCTCGGGCTTGCCACACAGTTCGCAAGGAGTCTTGATCGCCTCAAGCGTGACCTGCAGTCGGTGGCCAGCCAGGCAGATGAATTGCTGCGCGGATTTGAAAAGGGCTTCGGCGACGGACTGCGGGTAGGGCCCGCAAACCGCCTTTTCCTTCTGCTCGATTTGAGTAATCAGCGCGGTCGCTTCACGCTCCGATTTGCCGAAAACCTGACGGAGCAGCTCCATCACGAATTGGTGTGGCGTATCGTCGTCATTATGAATTACGAGCTGGGTCGGCTGGTTCTCGCCACGCATACTATTCATCAGGAAAAGGTCTCCGGGACAATCTATGATTGAATAGAACGAATAGGGAACATAAAAAGAAGCGACCGTCAAGTGTGACGGCCGCGACAATTTGGTGGTTAGTTTTCGAAACTGTTAGTGCGCGCCGCCCCCGCCACCGGCCGCCTTCACCTTCCGCGTCAGCAGGACCGCGATCGCGGCGAGCACCAGCACGACGCCGATCACCGCAAAGGTGTCGGAATAGCCCATCACCAATGCCTGGCGCTTCACGGTCTTGCCGAGGGCGATGATGGCCTGCTCGCGCGCGGCATGGGGGTCGGGTACGCCGTGCGCGATGAAGTAGTCCGTCATCTGCGCGATGCGGGTGCGGACCTCCTCACGGCCGAGCGTGACCGACTGGCCGATGATGTTGGAGTGGAATTGTTCGCGCTTGGTGATGATGGTGGCGAGCGTCGCCGTACCGATCGCGCCGCCGAGATTGCGGAACATGTTGCTGATGCCGGAGGCCGCAGCTGCGTCTTGCGGCGCGATGCCGCCCGTCAGCACCGAGGTCAGCGGCGTCAGCACCATGGCCTGTCCCACGGCGCGCACGATGTTCGGGATCCAGAGCTGGTCGCCGGCATAGTCCGGCGACATCGCCGTGTTCATGAAGCAGCTGTAGGCGAAGATCAGAAGGCCGGTGATCGCGATGTAGCGCGTGTCGAAGCGCTGCATCAGCTTCGGGATCAGCGGGATCAGCACGAGTTGCGGCAGGCCGGTCCAGGCCAGCACATTGCCGATCTGCTCGGCATTGTAGCCCTGCGCCTGGCCGAGATAGGCCGGCAGGATGTAGACCGAGCCGAACAGCGCGAAGCCGACCATGGTCATCGCGAGCGTGCCGAAGCCGAAATTGCGCTGAGCGAGCAGGCGCAGCCGGATCAGCGGCTTTTCAATCGTGAGCTCGATCGTGACGAACAGCGTCAGGCTGACGGCCGCGATCACCGCGAGCTTGACGATGAAGGGCGAGGAGAACCAGTCGTCCTTGTTGCCTTCCTCCAGCACCGCTTGCAGCGCCGACAGTCCGATCGCCATGGTGACGATGCCGGCCCAGTCGCCTTCCTTCAGGAGGCCGAGCTGCATCTTCTGCTTCTCCAGCGTCAGATAGAGCGCCGCCACCATCACCGCGGTCGGGATCACGTTGACGAAGAAGATGGTGCGCCAGCCATAGGTCTCGGTGAGATAGCCGCCGATGGTCGGGCCGATCGCGGGGGCAAAGGTCACGGACAGCGCAAAGATCGCGAGCCCTACCGGCTGCTGCGGCTTCGGCAGCTTGGTCAGAACCAGCGTGAATGCCATCGGGATCAGCACGCCGCCGGCAAAGCCTTGCAGGCCGCGCATCGCGATCATCGACGGCAGATCATTGGTGAAGGCGCAGGCGACCGAGAACGAGGCGAACAGCGACGCGCTCGCGAGCATGTAGCGGCGGAACGAGAACACGCGGCTCAAATAGTCGGTCAGCGGGATCACGATGATCTCGCCGATCAGATACGACGTCGAGATCCAGGAGCCGTTGTCCGCGCCGGTGCCGATGCCGCCCTCGATGTTGAGCAGCGAGGCGTTGGTGATCTGGATGTTCAGGATCGCCATGAACGAGCCGATCATGGCAGCGAGCACGGCGATCCAGGTCGCGGCGCTCGCGCGATTCGGATCGGCGGCGGCGCGATCAGGCGTCGCGGCCGGTGTTGCTTGCGTCGAAATTGAGAGGCTGTTTGACATGGCACGACCCTCCGGAGACGAGCTTCGCTTTGGGCGCCGCGACCGCATTCGCGGTCGGCGCGGTCGAACGTGTTGCAATGGTCGGGACCACGGACATGCCGGGCCGGAGCGCAATCGCGGGGCCATGCGCGGCGTCTAGCGCGATCTTGACCGGGATACGTTGCACCACCTTGGTGAAATTGCCGGTGGCGTTGTCGGGCGGCAGCAGCGCGAATTCCTGGCCGCTGGCCGGTGCGATGGAATCGACGCGGCCGTGCACGATCTGGCCCGGGAACATGTCGACCTCGATGTCGACGGCCTGTCCCGCCTGCACGTGGGTGAGCTGCGTCTCCTTGAAATTGGCGACGACATAGGCGCCATCCGTCGGCACGATCGACATCAGCTGCGTGCCGGCCTGCACGAACTGGCCGACGCGCAAGGAACGGTTGCCGATCACGCCGTCGATCGGCGAGACGATCGTGGTGTAGCCGAGATTGAGCTCGGCCTGCTGCTGGATCGCGGCTGCGCGCGCGGCGGCGGCCGTGGCTTGCACGATCTCGGCCTTGAGCAGATCGATCTGCTTCTGTGCGGAGATGAGGTTGGCGTTGTCGCGAGCGATCGCGGCGTCCGCGCCGGCGTCGCGTGCTTGCGCCTGCTGCGCATTCTGCACGCTGCCATAGCCGGTTGCGGCAAGGTTGGTGTAGCGCGTGTTCTCCTGGCTCGCGAATGTCTTCGCGGCGGTGTCGACATCGATGGTCGCCCTGGCTGCGGCGATCACCGCCTGCTGAACCTCGAGCTGCGCTTCCTTGCTCGTCACCGTGGCACTTGCGGCGGCGACATCGGCCTTGGCCTGGTCGAGCGCGACGCGGAAGTCGCGGTCGTCGATCCGGGCCAGCACCTGGCCGGCCTTCACATGCTCGTTATCGGCGACCAGAACGCGATTGAGATAGCCGCTGACTTTCGGCGCGATGGTGGTGTTGTCGGCCTTCACATAGGCGTCATCGGTGGAGACGAGGTACTGGCCGACGGTCCAGTAGTCGTAGCCGTACCAGCTTGCGCCGGCCAGTGCGACGATCGCCGCACCCATCAGCAATGCCTTGCGAAGATTGAGCTTTTGGCGGCGGATTTGGGTCGGTGCGGCAGGCAGGACGCCCTCCAGCGCGGTTGCCGGAAGAGCGGTCTGGGCGGCGGCAGTCGGGGTGGTGTGGACGGTCATGGCCGGGTCCCCTGAATTAGGAAACTTGATAATTTCCAAAATGAGACTAGCTTCGGAATTGTCAATGGAATGACAGGCATCATGTAAAGACATGGCTCGAGCAGAATCGTCAGACGCAAAATCTTCGGGGGAGTGCCGCCCGCGTGGACGGCCGCAACTGCGCAGCGACGAGGAGACGAAGGGAATCGTCCTCGACGTTGCGCGGCAGGCCTTTGCCGGTGACGGCTATGCGGCGACCAGCACCGAGGAGCTGGCGCGCCGCGCCGGCATCTCGACCAAGACGCTTTATCGTCTGTTCCCCGGCAAGGCCGCGCTGTTCGAGGCGATGTGCGCCGACAGGCTCGAACGGCTGCTCTCCGCGGTCGATCTCCAGGCCAGCGACGAGGTCGACATCGAAACAGGCCTGCGCGCCGCGCTGCTGGCCTGCGCGGATCTTGCGCTCGATCCCGAAGTCGTGGCGTTGCAGCGCATGGTGCTGCAGGAGTCGGCCGCATTCCCGGAGCTCGCTGCCAACTTCTACAAGAACGGCATCGCCCGCACCGTCACGGCGCTGACTGGCTGGCTGCGCGCCCAGGTGAAGAAGAAGCGCATCGCGCTCGACGACGTCGAGGAGGCCGCCGGCATGCTGATCGGCATGGTCGCATCGGCGCCGCAGCGTGCGGCGATCTATGGCGGGGTGGCGTTGCCGTCACGCAAGGACATCGAGCGTCGCGTCAAGACCTGTGCGACGCTGTTTCTGGACGGTTGTCGCGCTGCCTAGGCCCGGCAGCCGCCCTTTGACAATCCGGTCGGCTTCGGCTATCTATTTCGCATGCGAAATAATGACGCCACAGCGAGGCACCATCGGCTGATCTACCTGCTCAGCGTCGCACAACGCCGGCTGCAGCGCTGGATGGCCGCGCAGCCCGAGAACGAGGTGACGCCGGCGCAGGCGGGGCTGTTGTTCATCCTCGGCAGACAGGACGGCGTTCTGATGGGAGAGGCAGGCGCGGCGCTCGATATGGGGCCGGCCGGCATTTCCGGGCTCGTCGATCGCACCGCAGCCGCAAGGCTGATCGAGCGGCGGGCCGATCGCGAGGACGGACGCGCCTGGCGCGTGTGGCTGACGCCGAAGGGACGTACCGCGCTGGCCCAGGCGAAAACCTCGGCCGCGGAGATCAACGCGGCGCTGACAGAGGGATTCTCCAGCGCGGAGATCGACATCGTCGCGCGCTGGCTGACAAGCATTCAGGACAAGTTTCCAAGAGACCCTGCAAGAGATCCAGAGGAATAAGAGGAGAGCCCAATGACCGAGCATGTCCGGATCGAGAACAACGGTGGAATTCTGACGCTTACGCTGGCGCGTCCCGACAAGAAGAACGCGCTGACCGATGCGATGTACGGCAAGCTCGCCGATTCCATCGAATCTGCCGAGTCCGATCCGTCCGCCCGCGTGATCCTGATCCGCGGCGAGGGCGACATGTTCACCGCCGGCAACGACGTCGGCGAGTTCGCGGCCGTTGCGAGCGGAAGGTCGGAAGGAAGCCGTAACGTCATACGCTTCATCCAGTCGCTGGCGCGCTGCACGCGGCCGCTGGTTGCAGCCGTGCAGGGCCGCGCCGTCGGCGTCGGCACCACGATGCTGCTGCACTGCGACCTCGTCGTGCTCGCCGACAATGCGCAGCTCTCGACGCCCTTCGTCAGCCTCGCGCTGGTGCCGGAAGCCGCCTCCAGCCTGCTGATGCCGGCACGCATCGGCTATGCCCGCGCCTACGAGATGTTCGCGCTCGGCGAGACGGTGCCGGCGAAGGCTGCGCTGGAATGGGGGCTCGCCAACCGCGTCGTGCCGCTCGACAAGCTCGACGCGGAGGCCCTCGCGCTGGCGCAGCGGCTCGCCCGCCAGCCGGCCGGCGCGCTCACCGCCACCAAGAAGCTGATGCGTAACGGCGAGGCGCTGGTCGCGCAGATGCAGGCGGAGGGCGAGCACTTCGCGCAGCGCCTGCGCACCGCGGAGGCGCGCGAAGCGTTCACGGCGTTTGCCGAGCGCCGAGCGCCCGATTTCACGAAAGTCGCGTAAAGAGCGGGCCGCCCGAATGGGTGCGGATCGACTAAAACCTTAACGAAACATTGGCAGGTTGCGATGCAAGGTGGCCACTCGTTGAAGAGTAGGCCCTTTGACCCCATGGCAATGTTTAAGAAATCGGTAAGCTCGCTTCTTCTGACCTTGATGGCCCTGCTTGCGGCCGGCGCGCTGGCCAGCACGGCGATCCAGATGGTCGGGGCCTTCGGCCGCTACAGCGATAGTCTTGAAACCGCTCGGCTTGCCGCCGCCGACAAGACCATCTTCCACGGCGTGCTGTCGCTGCGCAACAATCGCGGCGACGCCCAGAGCGCGCTGCTCGGAGAGGACGAGCCGCGGGCCAAGTTGGCGGCCGCCGAGAAGGCCGAGCAGGCCGGCTATGAATCCATCGCTTCGGCGCTCTCCACGATCGAATTCGACCGGCGCGACGAACTCGCGAATACCCTGAAGCAGCGCTGGAACGAAGCCGCGCCGCAGTTCGAGTTGTTCTACGACGAAGCCAAGCGTCTACGGGCCGAGCGCAAGATGGAGCGTACCAATGTCTGGTACGATGCCGTCACCAAGGTCATCGACACCGCGAACCTCGCCTCCACCGCGGTGTCAAACCGCGCCTGGATGAACGATCCCTACATCGCCCGCATGATTCAGGTCCGCCGCTTCGCCTGGCAGGTGCGCGACCGTTATGGGGTCCATTGTTCGTCGCTTCGCCCGAACGTCAACAGCAGCAAGCCGCTCGACGACGTTCAGAAGCGGTCGGTGGCGCAATGGGATGGCACGATCGCCTCTGGCTGGGCGGGGATGGCCGAGTTGCTGGCTGCGCCCGGGGTGACGGCCGAGCTGGTTACGGCAGCGTCGGACGCGAAGGCCAAGACCGATGGCGTCCTGAAGCAGATCGGAGAGCTCACCAGGAATTTTGACGGCAGCGGCAAGCCCGCGATGCCCGCCTCGGAATGGAATGCGCTGTGCCAGTCGCCGTTCGCGCCCATCGTCGCGGTCGCGAACAAGGCGCTGGACCAGTCGATCGCGCGCGCCGAGGCCGTTCAGGGCAAGGCCCTCACCAATCTCGTCGTGCAGTCGCTCGCTTTCCTTGTGGCGCTCGCGGTGACCTTGGCCGGCGTCTATGTGGTGCGCACTCGGCTCATGCGTCCGGTGCGCGCCATTCTGGATGCCATCGCCCGCATCGGCGCGCGTGACTACGCGACACCGGTTCCGCAATCCCGGTATCCCGACGAGTTCGGTACCATGGCGGCCGCGCTCGAGAGCCTGCGCGAGAGCGCCGCGACCGCCGAGCGTCTCGGTCAGGAACGTGAATCGCAGCAGGCGCTCCAGCTTGCCCGCTCCGGCTCCGTCGATGCCGCCTGCCGCAGCTTTGACGACACCGTGCAGGCCGTCATCCACAGCGTTGCCGCGTCGGCGCGGGAGCTCGATGCGACGGCGACCGATGTGCGTACGCTGGTCTCGGAATCCAGCAGCCAGACCGCGGCGGTCGCCTCCTCCGCCGAGCAGGCCACCAACAATCTCGAGACCATCGCGGCCGCGACCGAGGAGCTCTCGGCCTCCGTCGGCGAGATTTCGGCGCAGGTGCAGTCGAGCGCGCGCGAGGCCCGCGAGGCCGTCTCGCAGGCCGAGCGGACCAACGCCACGGTCGAGATCCTCGACCAGACCGCAAGCCGCATCGGCGAGGTCGTGAAGATGATCAACGCCATCGCCGGCCAGACCAATTTGCTGGCGCTGAATGCCACCATCGAGGCTGCGCGCGCGGGCGAGGCCGGCCGCGGCTTTGCCGTGGTCGCCGGCGAGGTCAAGAGTCTCGCTGCGCAGACCGCTACGGCCACCGAGGAGATTTCCCGCCAGGTCGAGGAGATCCAGGGCGCGACGGGGCAGGCCGTGACCGCCATCCGCTCCATCGGCGGCGCCATCAGCGGCATCGACGAGAAGATGACCGCAATCGCGGCCGCCGTCGAACAGCAGCGGGCGGCCACCACCGAGATCTCGCGCAACTTCCAGCAGGCGGCGCAAGGCACCCGCGAGGTCACCGACACCATCGGCAGCGTCGCCAAGCTCAATCAGGAAACCGGCAACGCCGGCACGGTGCTGTCGGACTCCGTGAAGAAGATGTCGGCAGACGCCGACCGTCTCCGCGTCGCGGTCGAAGGTTTCCTCGGCGCGGTGAAGACCGCGTAACTTTCACATCTCTGTTCCCGGGGAACGCGGATCGGCATTGCCGCCGATCCGCGCCCCGGGTACATCTGTCGTGCCGCGCGAGTGCGGCGGTAGATGTGCGAGAATATCAGGGATGGAGAGTTCGATGCCGGTTACGCCACACCACAAGGCCCAGCGCCCCTATCGCGGGGTGTTCCCGGTCGCGCCCACCATCTTCGACGAGCGCGGCGAGCTCGACCTCGAGGGCCAGCGCCGCTGCATCGATTTCATGATCGACGCCGGCTCGCACGGCATCTGCATCCTCGCCAATTTCTCCGAGCAGTTCGTGCTCACCGATGCCGAACGGGAAACCGTGATGCACGCGGTAATGGAGCAGGTCGCCGGGCGGGTTCCCGTGATTGTCACCACGACCCATTTCAGCTCGGCCGTCTGTGCCGCGCGCAGCAAGCAGGCCGAAGCCGCCGGTGCCGCCATGGTGATGGTCATGCCGCCCTATCACGGCGCGACCTTCCGGGTTCCTGAGAAAGGCATCGTCGAGTTCTTCAGGGTGCTCTCGGGTGCGATCAACATTCCCATCATGATCCAGGACGCGCCGGTCGCCGGCACGCCGCTGTCGGTCGAGCTGCTCGCCCGGCTGGCGCGCGACTTCTCCAACATCCGCTATTTCAAGATCGAGGTGCCGGGCGCCGCTGCAAAGCTCCGCAGCCTGATCGAGGCGGGCGGCAAGGATATCGAAGGCCCGTGGGACGGCGAGGAGGCGATCACGCTGCTGGCCGATCTCGACGCCGGCGCCACCGGCGCCATGACCGGCGGCGGCTATCCCGACGGCATCCGCCAGATCATCGATCCCTATTTCGCCGGCAAGCGCGAGGAAGCGAAAGCCGCCTATGAGCGCTGGCTGCCGCTGATCAACTACGAGAACCGCCAGTGCGGCCTGATCGCCTGCAAGTCCATGATGCAGGCCGGCGGCGTGATCAAATCGGACGCCGTGCGCCATCCGCTCCAGCCGCTGCATCCCGCGACGCGCGCGGGGCTCTTGGAGCTGGCAAAGGAGCGCGATGCGCTGGCGCTGCGGTGGGGGAAGTAGCGGCCAATTCCCCAGTCGTCGTCCCGGCCTAGTGCGCAATTGCGCACGGGGGCCGGGACCCATACCGCGTGATCTATCGGTGAACGCAGGTGTTGGTACCGCGGGAAGACTTTTCACTACTTGCCGTCGCCAAACTTCTCCCTGGGGTTATGGGTCCCGGCCTTCGCCGGGACGACGAGTGTGAGGCGCGCCCTGGCCTGATCCCACCGGCTTCCATCTGCCCGAAGGCGTCGAATTAGCGCGGCTCTAGCCGTTTCCCGCGGCCCGGCGATGACGTATTGTATGCTCGCCAACCAAGCCCGCGGAGCATCTCAGGACATCGCATAACAGCTCTTCATTATGCCGCTATCCCGAGCCAGTTGGCGCGAACCGACAGAACAGGGAGGCAGTGCCATGACGATAAGGCCGGATCCCACCTTTCACGCATCGCCAAAGCTTGCGATGGAAGCACCTGCGGAGAACTTTGCCTATACGTTGCTGCTCAGTCCGGATTTCTCAAAGCCGGATGCTCTCGCGGTCATCGACGTCAAGCCGGGATCGCCGACCTATAGCCAAATCGTCCACACAGTGACGATGCCCAACAAGGGCGACGAGTTTCATCACTTCGGCTGGAACGCCTGCTCCTCCGCCTTGTCGCCGCTCGCCGGACACGCCTTCATCGAGCGGCGCTATCTCATCATCCCCGGGCTGCGCTCGTCGCGGATCTACATCATCGATACCAAGCCCGATCCGACCAAAGCCAAGATCCACAAGATCATCGAACCGGAGGAAGTCTTCAAGAAGACCGGCTACTCGCGGCCGCACACCATCCATTGCGGGCCGGACGGCATTTACGTGAGCACGCTGGGCGGCGGCGGCAAGGACGGCACCAACGGACCTCCAGGCGTTTTCATCATGGATTGCGAGACGTTCGAGGTGCTTGGACGATGGGAGATCGACCGTGGCCCGCAGACGCGGCACTATGATTTCTGGTGGAACTTGCCGCGCGACTACATGGTGACGAGCGAATGGGCGCTGCCGCCGCAGTTCGAGAACGGGATCGTTCCGGAAGATCTGCTGTCGAACAAATATGGCCATTGTCTCCACTTCTGGGATCTCCGCGCCCGCCGCAACGTCCAGACCATCGACCTCGGCGCCAATCATCAGATGGCGCTGGAGGTGCGGCCCGCGCACGATCCGGTTCGCGAATACGGCTTCGTTGGCGTTGTGGTTGACACCACCAACCTCGAAGCATCGATCTGGACCTGGTGGCGCGAAGGCGGAAAATTCCATGCCGAGAAGACGGCGACGATCCCTCCCGAACCCGCGCCAAAGGAGCAGCTCCCGCCGCTTCTGCAGGGATTTGGCGCCGTGCCGCCGCTGGTGACCGACATCGACCTGTCGATGGATGACCGGTTTCTCTACGTCTCGTGCTGGGGCACGGGTGAAATGCGCCAGTACGATGTGAGTGATCCGCGAAAGCCGAAGCTTGCGGGCTCCGTTCACATCGGCGGCATCGCGCGCCGTACCCCCCATCCGAACGGCAAGGCATTTGCGGCAGGTCCGCAGATGGTCGAGATCAGCCGCGACGGCAGGCGCCTGTACTGGACCAATTCGCTCTATTCCACCTGGGACGACCAGTTCTATCCCGATGGGGTTCCGGGCGCGGAAGTCATGGCCAATGTCGGTCGCAACGGCGGCCTCGAACTCGACAAGGACTATTTCGTGAGCTTCCCCGACGGATATCGCGCGCACCAGATCAGGCTCGAGGGCGGCGATTGTTCGACGGACTCCTTTTGCTACCCGTCGGTCTAGATGGGGGGCACGCGAGCCCGGCGCTTGGCTGGCTCTGGCTGGCTCTTGTCGCGAGCGGTCTCTACCACGGGGTCAATCCGGGAATGGGATGGCCGCTCGCCGTTTCGGCCGGGCTCATGGACAAGAACCCACGCGCGCTCTTCCGCGCGTTGTGGGCCCTGTCGGCCGGGCATCTCCTGGCAACACTTATCGTGCTGCTGCCATTCGCGTTCCTGCTCATGCTGGCCGAGTGGCAACGTCCCATCCAGATCGGCGCGAGCCTTCTCGTCATCGGTTTCGGTGTCTATCGGTTGATCGTGCGACGCCATCCCCGCGCGCTGGCACGAATTGCGCCAACGCGATTGGCGCTCTGGTCATTTGCCGTGGCCATTGCTCACGGCGCCGCCTTGATGCTCGTGCCAATCTATCTCGGGCTCTGCCAGGCCTTCGGGCTCGATGCCGGCCATGCGGCGGCGGGCGCGCTGATGAAGGCGAGTCTCGGGATGGCGGTGCTGGTGTCGCTGGTGCACGTTGCCGCCATGGTCGGCGCCGGCGGATGCCTGGCGTGGCTGGTCTACCGCTATCTGGGATTGAGGTTCGTCTCGCGTAGCTGGTTCAATCTGGACGCAGTCTGGGCGACCAGTCTCGTTCTGGTTGGCGCGGTCGCGCTCGGCTTCAATCTTGCGAGCTGGCGCTGAGGTCTACCGCGGCAAAGCCCACTCGCCGATGATGCGGAATCGCGCCTTGGTCTCGTCCTGCTTGAACAGGGCGAGGCGGTCGATCGCCAGCGTGTCGAGACGAAGCGACGCGAACCGCGTCCGCAACATCTCCAGGATCGGGCCGCGGCGTTCAGCATCCAGTCGGCCGGTCAGGGTCATGTGGAAGCGGAATTCCTCCATCACGTAGGGGTAACCCCAGCGGTCGAGATAGTCGCGCTGCCGCTCGCTCAGCTTCTCCGGCTTGCGCCGCGCGCGGTCCTCTGCAGTGAGAGCGGCGCGGAAGGAATCGAACTCGCGCGCGCAATCGGCGGCGAGCTGCTGGAGCGCATCGACCGGCTCGGCCGGGATGACGGCGATGAAGCCGCTGATGGTGTCGACGATCGGGCGGATCGCCGGGATCGGCCGTGCCTTTTCGGCGAATGTCGCGCAGGCTGCCATAAGCTCAGCCTCGGTGCTGCCGGGCGCGAGCGCCATCGGCGCCTTTAGCGTGGCGTGAAAGCCGTATTTGCGGGGATCGGCGGAGACGTCACGCCAGTCCGGTGCAACGTGCAGCGCCTCGCGCGGGAACGGCACCTCGTTGCCGGTGTAGGCGTCATAGCCGAGCAGCGCGGCACCGAAGTGGGAGAGCGCACTGTCGGCGCCGGCGGCAAAATAGATCGCGTAACGGGGAATCATTGCCCGAGCATAACCGGTTTATGCCGCAACAACAGCCTCGCGCGGCGCCGCCGCCGCGCAGAGCAGTCGTGTCGCATCGGTGAGATGCACGAGCTTTCCGCCCGATATCACCGCGACCAGCCGCGGCCGCAGCGGCACGGTGTCGTCGACCAGCAGGATGTCGGCGCGACGTCCTACGGCGAGGATGCCGCGGTCGGCAAGGCCGGTGGCGCGCGCCGGCCCGGCGGAGACCAGGCTCCAGGCCTCCGTCAGCGGCAACACGCCATCGGCGGCGAGGCGGAACGCGGCGAGCAGCTGCGCGGGATAGTAATAGTCCGACGCCAGCACCGAGCAGAGCCCCTTTCCGATCATGTCGGATGCCCTGGTCCAGCCGGTGTGGCTGCCGCCGCGCACGACGTTCGGTGCGCCATAGACGATGGCATCGCCGTGGCTCGCCGCCGCCCGCGCCGTCTCTTCGTTGATCGGAAACTCGGCGATCATCGCGCCCAGCTCGCGAAACTCCTGGCGCATCGCGGGCGTCGCATCGTCATGCGAGAGCATCCGCACGTCGGCCGCACGGGCAGCCGCCGCGAGCCGCGACACGGAGGCCGGAACTTCGGCGGCGCGCGAGATCACGCGGTCGACCAGCCTGTCAAAATCCTCGCTGGACAAGCCGGTGCGCTCCACCATGCGGTTGCGCTTGCGCGGATTGGAGATGTCGGCAACGACCCCGTCCATGTGGTCGTTGAAGGCAAACAGGTCGACGCGGCCCTCGCTGAGCCACTGGCTGATCTCAGCCTCTGCATCGAGATTGTAGGTCTCGTGCCGCAGATGGAAGCGAGTGTCGGCAGCAAATTGCGGCCGCTGCCGCTCGATCGCCTCCATCAGGCCGCGCGCATTGTCGGTGCTGCGCAGGCCCGGCTCCCACGAGCAGGTCGTGGCGTGAAACACGGTGGTGATGCCGTTGCTGATCGCCTGGCGGTCACTATCGGCGAGCGCGACGTCGATCGGGAAGTCCACGCCGGCGCGCGGCATCATCTGCCGCTCGAAGGCATCGCCATGCAGATCGACGATTCCCGGCAGCACCAGCAGATTGCGCGCATCGATCGCGAGCCGAGCCCGGCCACGGGCGGCATCGACCTGTGCGATGTCCGTTCCGGACACGCTGAGTGAAGCCTCGACCAACTCGGTGCCGATCAGGGCCCGGCCGCCCTCGAGGTAAATGTCTGTCACGCGACCGCGCTTCGTTTGCTGGCAGGGGAGTGTGCCCGTGCTTCATACGTGGAGAGAAAATCTTCAATCCCGAGCTTACGGAAATCGGGCAGCGCTTCACGCAATTTGTCGTGATCCCAGTCCCACCAGGCCAGCCTGGCGAGCCGTCCGGCGATCTCTTCCGAGAAGCGGCGCCGGACGATCCGCGCGGGATTGCCGGCGACGATGGTGTAGGCCGGCACGTCCTTGGTGACGATAGCGCCGGCCGCGATCACCGCGCCGGTGCCGATGTTGCGGCCCGGCAGCACGATCGCGCCATGGCCGATCCAGACGTCGTGGCCGACATGGACGTGATGCTGGCGCCGCCAGTCGAAGAAATCCGTGTCGTCGCTCTCGCCCTCGAAATAGGCGCTGGAACGATAGGTGAAGTGCGCCTGCGTCGCGCGATGCATCGGATGGTTGCCGGGATTGATGCGTGTCATCGCCGCGATCGAGCAGAATTTCCCGATGGTGGTGTAGGTGATCTGCGAATCGTTCACGACATAGGAGTAACCGCCCATGCTGACTTCATGCAGGATCGTGCGCGCGCCGACCTCGGTATAGGCACCGAGGCTGGTCTCGTGCAGCTTGGCCGAGGGATCGATGGTCGGTTGGACTGAAAGGGCTTTGCCGGCCATGTCGTATCCGAAGCGTGTGGGCGGGCGTTCCTCTTCGAGCGGCTCGATGACAATGTCATGACGCGGCGATGACAGGGGATGACGTGTGTTGGATCGCCGCACTGCAACGTGCATGTCACACAAGTGTCAAGCGTCGGCGTTAGCGGTGGGTCCCAGCTACTCTGGAGCCCTGCATGCTGGTGGTTGAAGGTCTGACGTGCCGCTTTGGCGCAAAAGCCGCGGTGGACGACGCTTCGTTTCAAATTTCCCCCGGCGGATTCGTCGGGGTGATCGGACGATCCGGCGCCGGCAAGTCGACCTTGCTCCGGACCATCAACCGCCTGGTGACGCCGACGCAGGGACGCATCCTGTTCGACGGCATCGACGTCACCGCGCTGCGCGGCAAGGAGCTGCGGCAGTGGCGAGCGCGCTCGGCGATGATCTTCCAGCAATTCAACCTCGTCGGCCGGCTCGATGTTCTCACCAACGTCCTGATGGGGCGTCTCGCGACGATGCCCGCCTGGCGCTCGCTGTCGCAGACCTGGCCCGAGCACGACAAGGCGCTCGCCATGTCCGCGCTCGAACAGTTCGACATCGCCGCGCTCGCCGCCCAGCGCGCCGACCAGCTCTCCGGCGGCCAGCAGCAGCGCGTCGCGATCGCCCGCGCGCTGGTGCAGCAGCCCGACATCATCCTCGCCGACGAGCCGATCGCCTCGCTCGACCCGCGCAACACCAAGATCGTGATGGATGCGCTGCTGCGCATCAACAAGCATTTCGGCATCACCGTGCTCTGCAACCTGCACTCCCTCGACCTGGCGCGCAGCTATTGCGACCGCCTGATCGGCATGGCGCAGGGCCGCGTGGTGTTCGACGGCGCGCCGTCTGCGCTGACCGATCACGTCGCGCGCGAACTTTACGACCTCGAAGCCACCGACGTCATGGGCGGCACGCCGGTGCCGGCGCCCGAAGGCATTCCGGCGCTCGGAACGGCGGCCGCCGCCTGAGCCGCATCGCTCCTGTAGTTGCCAGTTCTTGCGTCAACCGACCCCAACCGATGAAGAGGGTATCATGATCACTCGCAGATTAGTTCTTGCCGGCGCCGCTGCGCTCGCGTTCACGACTTCAGCCTCCGCCGACGACTGGAAAGCCAAATATCCCGAGCTGACCTTCGCGGTCATTCCGGCGGAAAACGCCTCGGGCGTTACCGAGCGCTGGGCGCCGTTCATGAGCTATCTCTCCAAGGAATTGGGCGTGAAGGTCACGCTGCGCATCGCCAACGACTATGCTGCCGTGATCGAAGGCCAGCGTGCCGGCAATATCCATATCGCCAGCTACGGCTCGGCCTCGTTCGCCCGCGCCCGCCTGACCGGCGTCAAGACCGACGCCTTTGCCAACGACATCAACTCGGACGGCTCGACCGGCTACTATTCGGTGTTCTTCGTCAAGGCGAACAGCCCCTACAAGAGCATTGATCAGCTCAAGGGCAAGAACCTCGGCCTGGTCGACCCCAATTCGACGTCCGGCAATAACGTGCCGCGCTTCGAGCTCGACAAGATGGGCATCGCGGACGCCGACACCTATTTCAGCAAGGTCGTCTTCACCGGCAGCCACGAAAACGCGATCCTGGCGCTGGCGCAGGGCACGGTCGACGTTGCGGCCAACCAGTGGACCAGCGACGACGATTCGACGCTGGCGCAGATGCTGACCAAGGGCATGCTGAAGAATGCCGACGGCTCGCCGATGAAGAAGGACGATTTCCGCATCATCCACAAGTCGGCGCCGATCATCAACGGCCCCTATGCCTACAACTCCGATCTGCCGGAAGAGGCGAAGGCGGCGATCGCAAAGGCGTTCTTCGATGCGCCGGCCAAGGACAAGGCGGCCTTCGACCGCCTCCAGGACGGCCAGAAGAAGGGTTTTCATCCCGCCACCACCAAGGACTGGGATGGCACGATCGAGCTGATCAAGTTCGTCGATGCACTGCGTAAGAAGAAGGCGTCCTGAGTTTCGGGACGAGCTACTTGAGCCGGGTCGATGGACCCGGCTCTTTCTCTTTGATCGGCCACTTTTCCTGATCAGATGACCGTCGCGGTTTCGATCCTGCCTGAGCAGCAACTGGCTGCGCTGAACGCCGCTTATCATCAGGCGGTCGCGCGCAGGCGGCTCCGTCTCTTGCTCGGCGTTGTGGTGTTCGCTGCAGCGCTGCTTCTCGCCGCGATCGGCGCCGAAGTTAACCTGCGCACCCTCTTCACCTATTTCGGCAACTTCGTCAGCTATTTCGATCGCATCCTCACGCTCGACAACGGCCAGCGGGTCTGGACCGATGTCGGCGAGTGGCTGTGGGGCTGGCGCAAATGGCTGAAGATGCTGGGTGAGACGCTGCTGATCAGCTATGTCGGCACGCTGATCGGCGCGACTTTCGCCTTCGTCCTGAATTTCTTTGCGGCGGAAAACACCTCGCCCGCGCCCTGGCTGCGCTTTACGGTGCGGCGTCTGCTCGAATTTGCCCGCACCGTCCCGGGCATCGTCTTCGCGCTGATCTTCGTGATCGCCTTCGGGCTCGGGCCGATGGCCGGCGTGCTTGCGATCGCGATCCATTCCACCGGCGCGCTCGGAAAGCTGTTCTCCGAGATCGTGGAGAATGCCGACATGAAGCCGGTCGAGGGTATCCGCTCCACCGGCGCAAGCTGGCTCTCCTGCATGCGTTTTGCCGTCGTGCCGCAGGTGACCGCGGGCTACGCCAGCTATGCGCTGCTGCGCTTCGAGATCAATGTCCGCGAAGCCTCCGTGATGGGCTTTGTCGGCGCCGGCGGCATCGGCCAGGAGCTCGTCGTCGCCATCCGCAAATTCTATTATTCGGACGTCAGCGCCATCCTGCTTACCATCATCGTCACCGTCTTCGTCATCGACATCACCACCGGCTGGCTGCGCGGCCGCCTGTTCGGCAAGGAGGCGCGGACGTGACGCGGCGGCAAGAGGTCGACACCGCGCAGCTTCGCGCGCGCTATCCCGACGTGTTCGACCGGCCCGCTTCGGCGCGGCTCGCAATGCCCGCGATGATCGTCGCGGCGTTCGCGATCCTGATCTATGGCCTCGTCGATCTCGACTTCTCGCCGTCGCGCTTCCTCGCCGGCCTCAGCCAGCTCGGCTGGATCAGCCTGATGATGATCCCGCCCGATCCCGGCACCTCGCTGCCGATCTATCTGAAGGCGCTCGGCGAGACGCTGTCGATCGCCCTGCTCGGCACGACGCTCGCGGCGGTGTTCGCGCTGCCGGTCAGCCTGCTCGCCGCCCGCAACGTCGTGCCGTCGAACATCCTCCGCTTTCCGATCCGCCGTTTCCTGGATTCGATCCGCGGCGTCGACACGCTGATCTGGGCGCTGGTGTGGATCAACGTGGTCGGGCTCGGCCCCTTCGCCGGCGTGCTCGCCATCGCGGTGTCCGATTTCGGCGCCTTCGGAAAACTGTTCTCGGAGGCGATCGAGGGCGCCGACCAGAAGCAGGTCGAAGGCATCCGCGCCTCCGGCGGCAGTGCGCTGCACGAGATCCGCTTCGGCCTGTTGCCGCAGGTTCTGCCCGTGATTGCCGGCCAGGTGCTCTATTTCATCGAGTCCAACACCCGTTCGGCCACCATCATCGGCATCGTCGGCGCCGGGGGCATCGGCCTCCAGCTCGCCGAGCAGATCCGCGTGCTGGAATGGCAGAGGGTGTCGTTCCTGGTCCTGATGATTCTGGTCGCGGTCGCCGCGATCGATTTCATCTCGGGCAAGCTCCGTTTCGCCATCATCGGAAGGCGCGCGGTGGCTTAGGTTGTTCTCTCCCTTCGCGCCTTATGGGAGGAGGGGGCGACCATCTGCGCGAGACGTCTACTCCATCCCCGCGCGCCGCAACCCTTCGAGATAATGCTCGCGGTCCTGCTCCAGCAGCATCGGCAGCTCGCTTGTGATCCAGGCGAGCGAGATGCCGGGCTGGGCGCGGCGCAAGCCTTCCAGCGCGGACGCGGCAAGGGCCGGATCACCCAACATGCCGGCGGCCGCCGTCAGCACGCGATGTGCGCCGACGAAATCGGCGCGCTGCCGCATCGATTCGCGCGCCATCTGCAAGCTCGCCTCGTAATTGCGGCCGATGAACTGGGCGTAGGCGGCGACCCCGCAATAGATTGCCGCAAGCGGATCGCGCGGGCTAAGCCGCAGCGCGCGGCGCGCGGCGGCATCGCCGTCCTGCCATCGTCCCGCGTAGCACAGCGTGACGCCATAGAAGGCGTGCGCCATCGCGAAATTCGGATTGAGCCTCAAGGCCAGCTCGAACTCCGCCAGCGCGTCGTCGAAGCGGCGGCGGAACAGGTAGGTATAGGCGAGGCCGTGATGAGCCCAGGCGTCCTCGCGATCGGCCTCCACCGCCGCAAGCGCTGCACGTTCGGCGACCGGTACGGTCGCGGCCATGTCGGCCCAGCCCATATGCGCGCCGAAGATATGGCTGGTCGCGAGCAGGCCCAGCGCCTTGCCATAAGCGGGATCGATCGCGACGGCCTTCTCGAGCAGCCCTTGCGCGGCCGCATTGTCCTCGCGGGTGATGCGCCAGTGGTGCGATAATGCGCGCATCACGAGGTCCCAGGCATCCAGGCTGCCCGGCGGCTTCTGACCGGCGCGAAAGCTCTCGGCCGTATAGAGCTGCGGCTCGATCGCGGCGACGATCGCCTCGGTGATGTCGTCCTGCACGGCGAAGATGTCGGCAAGCTCGCGATCGTAGCGTTCGGCCCAGAGATGGCTGCCGGTCGAGACGTCGTTAAGCTGGGCCGAGATGCGCACGCGCTCGCCGCTCCGCCGCACGCTGCCTTCGACCACGTAGCGCACGCCGAGCTCTCGCGCGACCTCGTGGATGTGCACGGCGCGGCCCTTGTAGACGAAGGAGGAATTGCGCGCGACGACGAAGAACCAGCGCAGCTTCGACAGCGCGGTGATGATGTCCTCGCTGATGCCGTCGGAGAAATAGTCCTGCTCGCGGTCACCGCTCATGTTGGTGAAGGGCAGCACGGCGATGGCGGGCCGCTCGGGCAGCGCGAGTGCTGCCTGCGGCGCCTGTATCCACCGGCCGGGCTCCGGCGTGGCCGCTGCGAGCTTGGTCTCGACATCGCCGACGAAGCGAAATCCCTTGCGCGCGATGGTGCGGATCAGCGCCTGGCTCGCGCCGCTGTCGCCGACCGCCTTGCGTGCCGCATTGATCCGGCTGGTCAGGGTGGATTCGGAGACGCTGCGCCCGTGCCAGATCTTGTCGATCAGCTCGTCCTTGCTGACCACCCGGTCGCGGTTTTCCATGAGATGGACGACGAGGTCGAAAACCTGCGGTTCCACGGAAATGGGAACCTGCTCGCGGCTCAGCTCGCGCCGGTCGGTGTCGAGAAGGTGATCCCGGAACAGAAACTGCACGTCGAAAACTCAGACCTCACAACATCGGGCAATGATGAAATCAAAATGCATTTCGACTCGAAGTCTGTGAGTCCGCCGAGCGGTCAACCCGGTTCACCACAATTGCGTGATGGCAGCCATGCGGTTTCGGATGGGAATACAGCCTGAACGAGAATGTGGCGCCTCTGGTCAGATTGTCGCGGGCTGGACCCCTGCTTCTCCATCGGCGCAATTGACCTCCGTCATCCCCGCGCAACCGCTTCGCGATTGCGCGGGGATGACGGAGCACGCGCGGCGGCGCGATCACCGTAACGGCATTTGAGCATGTGACGAACTGCGAATGTCCATTGCCGAACACGGCAACGTGCGTAAGCTACCCGCATACAGAACGACAGCCACGAAGAAACGCCCATGCCCGCTTTTCACGCCTCGACCACCGTGCTCGACTCCATGCTGTTCCGTGACGCCTTCGGCACGCCTGAGATGCGCGAGGTGTTTTCCGATGTCGCGCTGGTTGCGCGCTATGCCGAGGTCGAGGTGGCGCTGGCGAGGGCGGAGGCCAAATGCGGCGTGATCCCGCAGGATGCCGCCGACCAGATCGCGGCGCGGACCGACGTCGCCGCGCTCGATTTCGACCTGTTGCGGCAGGAGACCGACGTCGTCGGCTATCCGATCCTCCCCTTAGTGCACCAGATGGTGAAGCAATGCGGCGATGCCGGCCGCTACGTGCATTGGGGCGCGACCACGCAGGACATCATGGACACCGCCGTGGTGCTGCAATTGCGTGCTGCCCTCGAGATCGTCGAGCGCGACATCGCGGAGCTGCGAAAGATTCTCGCCGATCTCTCCAAGCGCCATCGCGACACGCCGATGGCGGGGCGCACCCATCTCCAGCAGGCGCTGCCGGTGACCTTCGGCTACAAGACCGCGATCTGGCTCGCGATGTTCGACCGCCACGCCGAGCGTCTGGCGCAATTGAAGCCGCGCGTGCTGGTCGGCCAGTTCGCCGGCGCCGCCGGCACGCTGGCCTCGCTCGGCGACAAGGGCTTTGAGGTGCAGGAGGCGCTCTGCACCGAGCTGAAGCTCGGCGTCCCCGCCTCGACCTGGCACGTCGCACGCGACGGCTTTGCCGAGGCCGTGAACTTGCTCGCGCTCGTCACCGGCTCGCTCGGCAAGATCGCGCTCGACATCATGATCATGGCCTCGACCGAGTTCGCCGAGGTCTACGAGCCCTTCGTCAAGGGCCGCGGCGCCTCCTCGACCATGCCGCAGAAGCGCAACCCGATCTCCTCGGAACTGATGCTGGCGGCGTCCAAGGCGGTGCGCCAGCATGCGGGCCTGATGCTGGATGCGATGGTGCAGGATTTCGAGCGCGCCACCGGCCCCTGGCACGCCGAATGGATGGCGATCCCCGAAAGCTTCGTGCTGACCGCCGGGGCGCTGCACCAGGCGAAGTTCGCGCTCGCGGGCCTCATCGTCGACGAGGCCAAGATGAACGACAATCTCGCCATCAGCCGGGGCCTGATTGTGGCCGAAGCGGTCATGATGGGGCTTGCGCCGCAGATCGGGCGGCAGGAGGCGCATGACGTGGTCTATGACGCCTGCCGGCTCGCCAACGAGAAAGGTTTGACGCTGGCGGACGCGCTCTCGTCCGACTCGCGCGTCTCTGCCAGAATCGACCGCGCTACGATCGACGCGCTCACTTCACCGAAAAATTACCTCGGCCTTGCCCCCGCCATGGTCGACCGGGTGCTGAAATCGGCAACGCGTTGAAAACCAAGATGCGTGAAACTGCGTATCTTTCGTCGCCGCCAATACGCTCGTATACTTGTGTCTCGCGATGCTAGACTTAGATTGAGCGAGAGACTTTCGGCAGAGGACCCGGCATGACCGATCAACGCATCACCTCCACTCCCATCGATCCTGCGAAACTCGACCGGCTGGCCGAGGTGGCGGTGAAGGTGGGCCTGGGCTTGCGGCCGGGACAGGATCTGCTCCTGACGGCGCCCGCGATTGCGCTGCCGCTGGTGCGGCGGATCGCCGTGCATGCCTACAAGGCCGGCGCCGGTATCGTAACGCCCATCCTGTCGGACGAGGAGATGACGCTGGCGCGTTACCGCCACGGTCACGATAACAGTTTCGATCGCGCCGCCGGCTGGCTCTATGAAGGCATGGCCAAGGCATTCTCAGACAACACCGCGCGGCTCGCCATCGTCGGCGACAATCCGATGCTGCTGTCGGGCGAAGATCCGTCCAAGGTGGCGCGCGCCAGCAAGGCCAACTCGATGGCCTATCAGCCGGCACTGGAAAAGATCGTCAATTTCGACACCAACTGGAACATCATCGCCTATCCGAGCCCGTCCTGGGCCAAGCAGGTGTTCCCTGGCGATCCCGAGGACGTCGCGATCGGCAAGCTCGCGGATGCGATCTTTGCGGCCTCCCGCGTCGATCGCGAGGACGCGATGGCCAATTGGGCGAGCCACAATGCGGTGCTGCGCGAGCGCACCAACTGGCTCAACGGGCAACGTTTCCGCGCCTTACAGTACTCAGGACCGGGCACCGACCTCACCATCGGGCTTGCCGATGGCCATGAATGGGAAGGCGGCGCCTCCCTGTCCAAGAACGGCATCAGCTGCAACGCCAACATCCCGACCGAAGAGGTCTTCACCACGCCGCATTGCCGCCGCGTCTATGGTCATGTCGTGAGCTCGAAGCCGCTGTCCTACCAGGGCACGCTGATCGACAACATCGCGGTGCGCTTCGAGGACGGCAGGATCGTCGACGCGAAGGCCTCGCGCGGTGCCGAAGTGCTGAACAAGGTGCTCGACACCGACGAGGGCGCGCGCCGTCTCGGCGAGGTGGCGCTGGTGCCGCATTCCTCGCCGATCTCGCAGAGCGGGCTGTTGTTCTACAACACGCTGTTCGACGAGAACGCGGCCTCGCACATCGCGCTCGGCCAGTGCTACTCGAAATGCTTCGTCAACGGCGCCCAGCTCACACCGCAGCAGATCGCCGCGCAAGGCGGCAACCAGAGCCTGATCCATATCGACTGGATGATCGGCTCGGCCGAGACCGACATCGACGGCATCCTCGCCGACGGCAGCAAGGTGCCGGTGTTCCGCAAGGGCGAGTGGGCGAAGTAAGGCGTCTTGCGGTCCATCCTTCGAGACGCCCGCCGCCGGCGGGCTCCTTAGGATGAGGTCTCGTTTCGCGGCGAGGTTCTAGACCCTCATGGTGAGGAGCGCCGCCTTACGGCGCGCTAGCGGACGATGCTTCGCATCGCCGCGAGAACCATGAAGGCCGGGCACTTACCCTCAAAGCCTTTTCACGCCGCCGCGTTGCGCAGCATCGGGTTGTTGTCGATGCTGAAGCGGTTGAACAGCGTCGTGAACGGGCTGCCGTCGGTGGCCCGCACGATGGCATCGGAAGCAGCCACCGCCTTGTAGAGCGCATCGACCGGATCGTCCGGCTCGGGCAGGTCGAGGGCCTTGCGGATTTGCTCGCGGGCCTCGTTGACCTCGTCCTCGTCGTCGAGGGTCGCCTCCAGCGCGTCGGCCGCGCGCCGCATCTCCGCGAGGTCGCCGCCCGCGGAGAATTTGAGGATGTCGAGCCAGTAGGGGCGGGCGACGACCAGCCGGATGAAGGCCTCGAACGTAGCAGCGATAATTCCTGCGCGGCCCTCCGATGACGCGTAGAGCACATTCTGCGACGGCAGCAGCACGAACGCGCCGCCGGAGCCGTCACTGCCGATCTGGCGGGGGCTTTCGATGCCGTCGACGGTAAACCAGGGCTCCTCGTCCGGCGTGAAGGAGATATCAAGGCCCCCGAGCCGGGCCACGACCTGGCTGTCGGCTGTCAGAACCTCGGGCGTGAGAGGCATCGGCACGGCTCCTTTCAGTCACTTCGCGCATTTTGTCGCACCCCGGAAAAGATGGGTTCATGTACGCGAATTTGCAGGGGAATCGCGGCGTTAGCTGCGTCGCACATGCAACTTGCGGCTGATTGTCGAGGCCTGCGTAAGAAAGAATTAAAAGCCGATCACTAGCGTTCCAAACATCATTGGAAACAATCCGGGCCCCGACCTGGGGCCGAACCTATTTCATTCCCTGAGGAAACAGATGACGCGCGCAATGATTGAAATCGGCAGTTGCAATGTGGATCTTGAGCTGCGGCCGATCGAGCCGTCCTGGATCATCGAGGGCAATCCGGTGTCGCGCTCGCACATCCTGTCCACCAGCGCAGACGGTACCGCGTCGACCATCATCTGGTCCTGCACCGAAGGGCGCTTCAACTGGTACTACGACATCGACGAGACGATCATGATCATGGAAGGATCGATCGTGCTCGAAAGCGACGGCATGCCGCCGAAGCGCTACGGCCCCGGCGACGTCATCTTCTTCCGCGACGGCGCGCATGCCAAATGGCATGTCGAAGGCCACGTCAAGAAGATCGCGTTCTGCCGCAAGACCAGTCCCGTGATGATCGGTTTCCTGATCCGCGTGGTCAACAAGCTCAAGAAGATGTTCGCCTCCAGCGGCGAGCGCCGTCCCGCCTCGCTCATGGGTGCCGGCTAGCGCCTGCCCGGACAACAACCGTTTCAAGGACGCTTCCCAGCGGCCACGACGAAGAGGGGGCGGGATCAACATCCCGGCCCCTCTTCTCGTCATGACGGCAAATCTTGTCATGACGGCAAGTCGAGCCGGTAGACATCGGTCGCGCTCTGCGAGAACAGCGCCGTCTTCTCGGCCTCGCTCAGCGGCGCCGCGATGCGCTTGAAGGCGTTGAAGATCACCTGGTAGCTGCACTGGCCCTTGTCCGGCGGGAAATTGCTCTCGAACATCGCGCGTCTTGCGCCGAACGCCTCGATGCAGGTCTCGATATAGGGCCGCCAGGCCGCGGCAAGCTCCTGGGATGACGGCGGCCTCTCGCGCAGATGGAAATCGTAGCCCAGCAGGCACATCGCGAGGCCGCCGAGCTTCACCACCACGTTCTCGCATTTGGCGATCTCGCGGATCGAGGCGCGCCATTGCGCAAACACCTCCTCGCGCCGCCCGGCAAAGCGGCCGACGCCGGCCGGGCCGCCGCAATGGTCGAGCACGATCCTGGTGTCGGGGAAGGCGCGCGCGAGCTCGGTCAGCTCGCCGATCTGCGGATGGAACAGCCAGGCATCGAAGCTGAGGTTCAGCGGCGCCAGGCAGGCAAAGCCCTTGCGGAAGGTCGGATCCTGCAGCAGTCCCTTCGGCCGGTTCGCATACATGCCGGCGACGACAGGATCCTGGTCCCAGGCGGAGGAATGCCGGATGCCGCGGAAACGGTCGTTGCCCGCCGCGATCTCGGCTTCCAGCACTGGCCTGGCGGCGTCGCCCAGCAGCAGGTTCGCATGGCTGACGATGCCGGCGCAGATCGCGGCCGTGCCGTAAGCACCGCTTGCGCTCATCGCGGCGACGCCGTTGGCGAACTCGACTTCGCCGACGGGCCGGAACGCCTCGGGCCCGTGCGCGCGATACATCGAGCGGCAGTCGACATAGACGGTGGCGATGATGTTGTGGCCGGAGGCGATGTCGGCCGCCATCTCCTCGATCAGGTAGCGGTGCCCGCGATTCCAGAGGTGGTGATGGGGATCGACGATCGGCCGCGAGGGATCGATGATCTCCTCCTGATGCAGCGCGAGCCAGTCCTCGCGCGGCTCGACGAATAGCCCGCTCGTGTTGGCGGGTAGACCACTTGCAGCCATCGGCGTTCGCTCCCGTTTTGTTCTTATATCGGGAGCCTAGCATCTCGTCCTTGCGTCCAGCAGCGCGCGCCGCGCAACCTCGCCCTTCACCGCGAGCACAACGGCGCGGTCGTCAGCCCTTGCGCCGCTTCGCCCTCACATCGACCACCAGCCGCCAGTCAGACGCTGCAGTCGGCTTGACCTCGCCGAGCCAATGGAAGGCGTCGTCGGCGATCTCCGTAAAACTCCAGCGCGTCAGGTCGCCGGACTCGGTCGTGCCTTCCTGTACGATATCATCGCCACGCGGGCGGCCGATCTGCTGGCGGAACACGCTGCGGCCGGGATCGAACCAGGAGATCCGCCACGCGGATATCGAGGGGTCATAGACCCGCAGCGTCGTGCCGTACCAGTTGCCGGCGATCGGAAAGGCCGGGCTGCCGGTGCGACGGGGAATGATCCAGACGTCCTGGACGGCGCGTCCTTCGAGCACCCAGCCGAAATGGATTTCGCCGGACGCGACATGTTTCGTTCCATCGGGGCCGCGGGCGATGATCTCGGCATCCCAGTCCCCGACGAAGCGGCCGTAAAGCTGGAGCGCCGCGGCGTGCTCGGGGTTTGGTCCATCCGCGTGCAACAATCGCGCAAAGTCGGTCATGTCGATCTCCTGTTGCGGGAAGATCAACACCAATGGGCGACAGCCGGCTTGGAGAAAATTGCGCCTCAGACGCCGTCGAGGATGATCACCGTCGGCTTCGACGGCAGCGCATCGCGCGACATCCGGAAGGAGCGCTCAAGGCGCCGGTCGATCTCGAACTGCTGGCCGATCCGGCGCATGAAATCGTCGAGCGGGGTCGCGAAACGGTGCATCGGCAGCACCACGGAGGAGCGCAGCCGTTTGGTGATCTCGGAGATGCCGTCCAGCGACATGGTGTAGGTGCCGTCGATCGGCACCATCACGATGTCGAGCCGCCCGATCTGGGCGAAATGGCTGTCGTCGAGCTTGTGGTGGAGGTGACCGAGATGGCCGATGCAGAGGCCGGCGACCTCGAAGATGAAGATCGAATTGCCGTCGCGGATCATGTCGGTGCCGGCATCGTCGCCGAAATAGCGGCGGATGTCGGTGGTGACGTTGCGGATGAAGGCGTCGCCAATGCGCTCAGAGACGATGGCCGGCTTGCCGTCCTCGCTCCAGCCATGCAGCACATGGGGAATGCGCTTGTCGGGGAAGAGCGTGTAATGGGTGCTGTGGGCCCGGTTCATGGTGGCCACATCGGGCAGCCGGCCGACCTGATAGGCGCCGCTATAGTCGGTCGCGATGCGCAAGCCGCCGGGCGTGTCGATGGTGTAGGTGGAATGGCCGGCGTAGGTGATCTCGACCTCCGCGGCGGCGGTCGCCTGCCTGAAGGCGACCGGCATGACCCGCGGCGCGGTGTTGGCCATCGCCAGGCACTCGCTGCGCTGGGGCTGCTGCTGGGCGAGGGCAGGCGAGAGGAACGCGCCGAACAGCGCCAGAGCCGCCGAAACAAGTCGCCACATATCCGTCCCCGATGACTTCAGGGGAAAGTCTAGCGTGCAACGCAGCGCGAGGCCAATGGGCTGCGATCAACAGCGCGTCAGTGTCGCACCCTCACTCCCGCCGCGGGCTGAATTTCCAGGTGATGGCGACGAGGCTCGCAGTGATCAAGCCGCTGACGAGGCCGGCGAGGGGCATGGCGAGCAGCAGCGCGGCGGTCGCGGCCCAGCCGATCGAGGAGAAGGCTTCGGCGAAGGTCGCAAGCCGCGAGGAGGTCTGGCGGCGGCGGAATTGGCTGCGCCGGGCCTGCACCCGGAACCAGAGCTGGATCGCGGTCGCGGAGGCCGCGCCGATGATGATCGCACCGGCACTGACCGCAGCCTGGATCGGCGAGGCAATTGCCAGCGCCGCGACCAGTGGGCAGAAGATGACCGCGATCGCGATCAGCACCACCTCGATCTTGGCGCGGATGACGCTGGACGGCGTCAGCGGCGCGGTTGCGACCAGGTCGGGGGCGTCCTCGCCCGAGATCGTCAGCCAGGCCAGCCCGCCGGCGAGCTGTCCCGCCGCCATCACGATCACGGGCGTGATCAGCGTCAGTGCGGCAGAGCTCTCGGCAAAGCTGCGCCAGAGCAGCAGCGCCGGCGGCACCAGATAGAGCAGCTGCATCAGGGTCTGCGAGATCAGCCAGGGATCGCGCCATAGCAGCGAAAATTCCTTGCGGCGCAGCGCCTGCTGCCGCGATCCGCCGCGGAACGGACGCTGCTTCGCGCTTCGGCGGCCGGATGTGCCGTAAGCCGCGGCGTCGATCGCTGTGTCGGCAAAGCGGCCCGAGAAGATCGCCATGACGCTGCCCAGCAGCATCAGCCCGAGCGCGAGAAGCAGCAGCAGTGCCTCGCTGTCACCCATCACTGCCCGCGCCGGCCACCACCAGATACTGTCGAGGTCGGGGGCGTGTTCGGCGAAGGTGCCGGAGGTCAGGATGGTGATGCGCGACAGCGTGCCATAGGACATGATCGCGGCGACCTGGAGCGCGATCACGAAGCCGGCGCCGATGATGGCGGCGAGGATCTGCGCCACGAAACGCGTCCGCGCCGGGCCGATCAGGCGGAACAGCAGGATGGTGACGGCGATCGCGATCGCCGCGGCCGACAGGCCCATCGCGACGACGACGCCGAACGCCGCAAACCAGCGCGGTCCACCGCCGATCACCAGCACGTCGATGAAGGGTGTCGAGAACAACAGCGCCAGCACCGTGACGGCGAGCGCGATTGCGGCGATGCGCACCGAGAACAGGTTGGCCAGCGTCGCCGGCGAGGACATGATCAGATCGAGATCGGCGCGGGCGTAAAACACCCGCGTCACCGATTCGATCGCCTGCGACAGCATCAAGGTCCAGGCCAGAAAGATCGTCGCCGTGATCACGATCAGCGAGGATTTGTCGAGCGGCAGTTGCAGGTCCGCGAGGTGGCCGATCACGGCCCAGGCCGGCACGTGCAGGAGCGCTGCGAACAGAAGCAGGCCGATGACGGCGGCGCGCGTCCGCTTGCGCCGGCCGCCGGTCATCACGGCTAGCCATTCGCGCCAGGCGAGCCGGAGCTCGTGGCGGGCAAACCAGGACAGCGCAGTCGCCGAGCTCATGCGGCTTCCTGGAGCGTCACCAGTGCGATGAAGAGATCTTCCAGGCTGGTGTCGGCATGGCCGTTCTGCTGGCGCAGCTCGGTGAGCGTGCCTTCGGCGACCAGGCGGCCCGAGGCGATCACGCCGATGCGGTCGGCCATGCGCTCGGCAACCTCGAGAATATGCGTGGTCATGATCACGGTGCAGCCGGCGCGGACGCGCTCGCTCAGGAGGCCCTTCACGTGGCGGGCGGAGACGGCATCCAGCCCCGTCAGCGGCTCGTCGAGGATGATGAGGCGAGGATCGTGCACCAGCGCGCCGGCCAGCGCCACCTTCTGGCGCATGCCCTTGGAAAAGCCCTCGCAGCGTTCGTGCCGGTGTGCCTCGAGCCCGAGCGAGCTGAGCAGCCCCTCGGCGACCGGTTCCGAGACGGATGGCGCGATGCCCCAGAGCCCGGCGACGAATTCGAGGTACTCCAGCGGCGTCAGCTTGTCGTAGATCATGGGCTCGTCGGAGACCCACGCCATCACCTGCTTGGCGGCGACCGGATTTTGGAGCGCATCGATGCCGAAGATCGAGACCGCGCCGGCGTCGGGCCGCAAGAGGCCCGCAACCATGCGCAACGTGGTGGTCTTGCCGGCGCCGTTGGGGCCGACCAGGGCGTAGAATTCACCGGCGTGAATTGTGAGGTCGAGGCCATCGACCGCCAGACGGTCAAAACGCTTCGTTAACCCTCGGACTTCGAGCGCCGAGCTGTCCGGCTTCATGACGGCCATACCATCCGGTTTTGCATCGCCCGCGACCATGACCTGAAGATGTTTCGGCACGGTGAATCGCATTGCCGCAAATTCCGTCATCCGTCTTGGACTAAAGGCAAGTCACCGTTTGTTGACAGCGCTTGGCGGTTCAGGCTGAATTGGCGCCGGGACAAATGGCGCTAACGCAGCGAAACGACTGCGTAGCGACTGGACACAAGATGCGACGAGGCGATCGAAGAGCCGCCGGTTGCGTCAGGAGGAAGCGCGGCGATGCTGGATTTCGTTCAGCAGCTGGTCAGCGGTGTTGCGCTCGGCTGCGTCTACGGCCTGATCGCGCTCGGCTTCGTGCTGGTCTACAAGGCGACCGAGGTCGTCAATTTCGCCCAGGGCGATCTGATGATGCTGGGCGGCTTCTTCGCCTTCACCTTCATCGGCATGATGGGCCTGAATTACTGGATCGGCTTCGCCGGTGCGGTGGCCGCGATGGCGCTGTTCGGCATGCTGGCAGAACGCGTGGTGGTGCGGCCGATCCTCGGCTATCCGCAATTCTCCATCATCATGGCGACCATCGGGCTCGGCTACTTCCTGCGCTCGATCGCCGGCATGATCTGGGGCACCGACGATCTGAAGATCGAGACGCCGTTCAGCCAGGGCGTGCTCCGGATCGGCTCGCTGGTGCTCGCCTACGACAAGCTCTCGGTGATCGCGGCGACGATGATCCTGTGCACGCTGCTCTGGCTGTTCTTCAACAAGACCACGCTCGGCACCGCGATGCGCGCCAGTTCCGAGAACATGCTGGCGGCCTATTACATGGGCATTCCGGTCAAGCGCGTGGTGTCGATCGTCTGGGCGATCAGCGCGGCGGTCGCGACCTGCGCCGGCGTGCTGCTGGCGCCGATCACCTTCATCCACTCCAATGTCGGCCTCGTGCTCGGGCTCAAGGCATTCCCCGCCGCAGTCCTCGGCGGCTTCGGCTCGATCCCGGGCGCGGTGGTCGGCGGCGTCCTGATCGGCGTGATCGAGAGCATGGCCGGCTTCTATCTGGCCGAGGGCTGGAAGGACGCCGCGCCCTACATCGTGTTGCTCGCCGTGCTCTTGCTCAAGCCCGAGGGCCTGTTCGGCCTTCACGTCCGCAAGAAGGTCTGAACGCCATGCGCTTCCTGTTCAAGACCGACTACGAAGACGACATCAAGCTGTTCCCGCATTCGGGCTATTTCGTCTCTTACGGCATCCTGCTCGCGCTGCTGCTGATCGCGCCTTACGTGCTCTCCAGCTATCTGATGAGCCAGCTCGTCTTCGTCTGCATCTATGCGACCGTCGGCGTGGCGCTGCTGATCCTGACCGGGTTCACCGGCCAGGCCTCGCTCGGGCACGCGGCGTTCCTCGCGATCGGCGCCTACACGGCGGCCTATTTGCAGAAATACAACGTTCCGTTCCCGGTCTACTTCCTCGCCGCAGGTCTTCTGACCGGCTGCATCGGCGCGATGGTCGGCTTTCCCGCGCTACGGCTCCAGGGCATCTATCTCGTCATCGCCACCATCTCCTTTGCCTTGATCGTCGAGGAGGTCCTGGCGCGCTGGGAGAGCGTCACCAACGGCAACGAGGGCATGCGGGTCAAGACGCTGTCGCTGCTCGGCGTCGCGGTGCCGCGTGACAGCCCCACCTTCTATTTCCTGTGTCTCGCCGTGCTGGTGCTGACCATCGTCGGCACGCTCAATCTGTTGCGCTCGCCGACGGGCCGCGCCTTCGTCGCGATCCGCGACAGCGAGACCGCGGCGCGCAGCATGGGCATCAACGTCGCGCTCTACAAGGTGAAGTCCTTTGCGATCTCGGCGGCGATCACCGGCTTTGCCGGCGTCTTGTTCGCGCACAAGCTCTCCTTCATCTCGCCGGAGATGTTCACGCTCCAGCTCTCGATCGAGTTCATCATCGTGATCCTGATCGGCGGCAGCTTCAGCCTGCACGGCGCCGTGCTGGGCGCGATCTTCATCGTGATGATCGACCCGTTCCTGACCTATTTGAAGGACGACATGCCCGGCATCATCGCCGGCATTGCCGCCGCTTTCGGCGCCGGCGCGCAGGGAGCGGCCCAGTCCAGGGTCGCAGCCTTCGCCTCGCTCAACGGGCTGAAGGGCGCGATCTACGGTATCATCATCGTGCTGTTCGTGCTGTTCGAGCCGCTCGGGCTCTACGGCCGCTGGCTCAAGATCAAGCTCTTCTTCCAGCTCTTCCCGCTCTACAAGCGCGCCACCTTCAAGCGGCAGAAGATCTACGTGAAGTCGGAGCGCAACCGATGAGCTATTTCCGCGCCGAGAATCTGTCGCTGCATTTCGGCGGCCTCAAGGCTGTCGATGCGGTGTCGTTCGCGGTGGAGAAGGGCGAGATCCTCTCGATCATCGGTCCCAACGGCGCCGGCAAGAGCTCGATCTTCAACCTGATCTCGCGCATCTACCGGCCGACCTCGGGCCGCATCTTATTCGAGGACCAGGACATCACCGAGCAGCCGCCTTACGATATCGCAAGACTCGGCATCGCCCGCACCTTCCAGAACATCGAGCTGTTCGAGAATGCGACCGTGCTGTCCAACCTCCTGGTCGGACGCCACCGCCATTCCACCACGCAGCTCTGGCAGGAACTGCTGTTCCTGCCCAGCGTACGCGCCAACGAGAAGGTGCATCGCCGCCGGGTCGAGCAGGTGATCGAGTTCCTCGACCTCGAACCCTATCGCGACAAACTGATCTCGGGCCTTCCTTACGGCGTGCGCAAGGTGATCGAACTCGCGCGGGCGCTGTGCTCGGAGCCGAAGCTGATCCTGCTCGACGAACCGTCCTCGGGCCTCAATGTCGAGGAGACCGACGACATGTCGTTCTGGATCCGCGACATGAAGAACGAGCTCGGCGTCACCGTGCTGATGGTCGAGCACGACATGTCGCTGGTCAACCGCGTCTCCGATCGCGTCATCGCGCTGAACTATGGCCGGGTGCTGGCGATGGGCTCGCCGGCCGAGGTGCAGCAGCACCCTGACGTCGTCGCCGCGTATCTGGGAGCCTGATGCGATGGATGCCGCGGTGACTCCGGACATCATCCTGAAGCTCTCCAACGTCGAGAGCTATTACGGACCGATCATGGCGATCCGCGGCATCTCGCTTGAGGTGCCCCGCGGCCGCATCGTGACGCTGCTCGGAGCCAACGGCGCCGGCAAGACCACGGTGCTGAAGACGATCTCCGGCATTCTCGATCCGCAGAAGGGCACGATCGAGTTCATGGGCAAGCCGATCCAGCGCATGGAGGCCGACCGGATCGTGCGGCTGGGCCTCAGCCACGTGCCGGAGGGGCGCGAGGTGTTCCCGTTCCTCTCCGTGCGCGAGAACCTGATGATGGGCGCCTATCCGCGCAAGGACCGGGACGGCGTCGCGGAGGATCTGGAGCGCGTCTACGGCTATTTCCCGCGGCTGAAGGAGCGTATCGACCAGCCGGCCGGCCAGCTCTCCGGCGGCGAGCAGCAGATGCTCGCGATCGGTCGCGCGCTGATGAACCGGCCGACCCTGCTGCTGCTCGACGAGCCCTCGCTCGGCCTGTCGCCGATCCTGGTGAAGGAGATTTTCACGATCATCCGCCGGGTCAATGAGGAGCAGGGCATGTCGATCCTGCTGGTCGAGCAGAATGCCAAGGTGGCGCTGGAGACGGCGCATTACGGCTACGTGCTGGAGATCGGCCGGATCGTCATGAACGACAGCTGCGACCGCTTGATGCATTCCCAGGACATCCAGGAATTCTACCTTGGCGCCAAGGAGGCGGGCGCGCGAGGCGAGCGGCGCTGGAAAAAGAAGAAGACGTGGCGTTAGGGGACTCGGCGTTAGAAGACTTGGCGTTGGAAGACTCGGCGTTAAAGGAAGTTTTGGCGTTAAAGCAGGAATTGGCGTTAAATGGGATTGCCCGTCCGCAAGACATAGACCGCCGGCAAGGCAGGCAGCGGAGCGGACAGCGACAAGGAGGAGACGCGCATGGCCCGAGCGGTGGTGCTGACGGTCGCTGATACGATCGCGAAAAGCTTCTTGCGTGCCGCGGAGACGCGGGGCGACAGGCCGGCGATCCGCGAGAAGAAATTCGGCATCTGGCAGCCGACGAGCTGGCGCGAGTGGCTGGAGATCTCGAAGGAGATCGCCTACGCGCTTCGCGCGATCGGTTTCATGCCCGGCGACGTCGCCTCCATCATCGCCAATGCCGTGCCGGAATGGGTCCATGCCGACATGGGCATCCTGTGCGCCGGCGGCGTCTCCTCCGGAATCTATCCGACCGATGCATCGTCCCAGGTCCAGTATCTCGTCAACGATTCCGGCACGAAGGTGATCTTCGCCGAGGACGAGGAGCAGCTCGACAAGATCCTCACCTGCCGCACACGCTGCCCGTCCCTGCAAAGGATCGTCGTGTTCGACATGGAGGGCCTCAGCGGCTTCTCCGACGACATGGTGATGTCGCTCGAGGAGTTTCGCGCGCTCGGGCGCAACCATATGGTCGGGCGCGAAGCACTGTGGCAGGAGATGATCGACAGCCGCAGCCCGAGCGATCTCGCGGTCCTTGTCTATACGTCCGGCACGACCGGTCCCCCCAAGGGCGCGATGCACGCCAACCGCAGCGTCACGCACCAGATGCGGCATGCCAACGACTTCATCCCGGCGCGGGAGAACGAAGACCGGCTGATCTTCCTGCCGCTCTGCCATGTCGCCGAGCGCATCGGCGGCTATTACATCTCGGTCGCCCTCGGCTCGGTGATGAACTTTGCCGAAAGCCCGGAGACGGTGCCGGACAACTTACGCGAGGTGCAGCCGACCATCTTCCTCGCGGTGCCGCGCATCTGGGAAAAATTCTATTCCGCCGTCACCATCGCGCTGAAGGATGCGACGCCGCTTCAGCAATGGGTCTATCGCCGTGCGATCGGGGTCGGCTACCGCATGGTCGATTGCCGGATCGAGGGCAGGACGCCGCCGCTGTCGCTGCGCATTGCAAATCATCTCGCCTATCGCATCGCATTCCGCAACATCCGCCGCATGATCGGGCTCGACCGCTGCCGTATCGCCTTCACCGGCGCGGCGCCGATCGCGCCGGAACTGATCCGCTGGTATCTCGCGCTCGGCATCGACATGCACGAGCTCTACGGTCAGACCGAGAATTGCGGGGTCGCCACCATGATGCCGGCGGAACGGATCAAGCTCGGCTCGGTCGGCACGGCCGTGCCCTGGGGTGAGGTCGCGTTGTCACCCGACGGCGAGATCCTGATCAGGGGCGACTTCCTGTTCATGGGCTACCTGAACCAGCCGGAGAAGACCGCCGAGACCATCGATCAACGCGGCTGGTTACACACCGGTGATGTCGGCACCATCGACAATGAAGGCTTCGTCCGCATCACCGACCGGATGAAGGACATCATCATCACCTCCGGCGGCAAGAACATCACACCGTCCGAGATCGAGAACCAGCTCAAATTCTCGCCCTACATCTCGGATGCCGTGGTGATCGGCGACAAGCGGCCGTATCTGACCTGCCTCGTGATGATCGACCAGGAGAATGTCGAGAAGTTCGCCCAGGACCACGACATCCCCTTCACCAATTATGCGAGCCTGTGCCGGGCGACGGAGATCCAGGACCTGATCTGGCGCGAGATCGAGCAGGTCAACGGCAATTTCGCCCGCGTCGAGAGCATCAAGAGGTTCTATCTGATCGAGCGCCAACTGACGCCCGAGGACGAGGAGCTGACGCCGACCATGAAGCTGAAGCGCGGCTTCGTGAACAAGCGCTACGCCGCCGAGATCGAGGCGATGTATCGCGAGCGTGCGGTTGCTTGAGCATGATCCGGAGGATCATGCTCAAGAGAGATGGATTTGAGAAAACGGCGAAGGCTTGAGAGGCCCGATCCTTCGCTCAACACGGGCCACTGAAGGAGGAGACTGCAATGTCGAAATCGCTGAAGGCGCTGGGCCTGGCGGTGAGCGCCCTTGCGCTGACCTGTCTGCCGGCCGCCGCTCAAACGAAGGTCACCAATGAAGGCATCTCGGCATCCGAGATCGTCATCGGCACGCATCAGGACCTGTCGGGCCCGATCAAGGGCTGGGGCGTACCGGTCTCCAACGGCATGAAGATGGCGACCGAGGAGATCAACGCGGCGGGCGGTGTCCAGGGCCGCAAGATCAAGCTGGTCGTCGAGGATAGCGGCTACGATCCGAAGAAAGCTGTGCTGGCTTCGCAAAAGCTGATCGAGCGCGACAAGATTTTCGCGATGGTGGGACCAATGGGATCGCCGACCGTGCTCGCTGCGCAGGATATCCTGCTCGACGCCGGCGTGCTTCAGCTCTTCCCGCTGACGGCGGCCGAGTTCACCTTCAAGTTCGATCCGGCCAAGCCGCAGGAGCGGCTGAAGTTCAACAACCTCCTGCCCTATGTCGAGAGCACACGCGCAGCGCTCAAATACATGATTGAGGCAAAGAATTTCAAGAAGCCGTGCATCATGCATCAGGACGACGAGTACGGAAAAAACGTGCTCGATGGTTTTAACCAGCAGCTCGCCGTCATGAAGGTGCAGCCGGCCTCGATCACGAGCTACAAGCGCGGCGCCTCCGACTTCTCGGCGCAGGTCGCCAAGATGAAGTCCGACGGCTGCGACCTCGTCGTGCTCGGTGCCGTCCTCCGTGAGCCTATCGGCACCATGACGGAGGCCAAGAAGCTCGGCTGGGAGGTCACCTTCCTCGGTGCCACGCCCGTTAACGTGCTCGAAGTGCCGGCGCTCGGCAAGGAAGTGGTGGAAGGCTTGTATGCCGCTTCGAACTTCGAAATTCCCTACGAAGACACCGCGAAGGGAAAGGTGAAGGACTGGCTGGTCAATTACAAGAAGATGTTCAACGCCGACGCCAACACCCAGGCGATCATCGGCTACAATGCGGTGATGACGTTCGCGCATTATGCCAACAAGGCTGGCAAGGATCTCACTGGCCAGAAGATGCTCGACGCGCTGGAGTCCGGTGACAAGTTCCAGGATATCTTCAATTCGCCGCCGACCGTGTTCTCGAAGACCAACCATCTCGCCACCACCGTCACCCAGGTGCAGCAGGTGAAGAACGGCCGCTGGGTGCTGGTGAAGGACAATCTGATGTTTTGATATCTCGCGGCGATGACGGTGCACCCTCTCCCCTTGCGGGAGAGGGTGGCTTCGCGTGAGCGAAGCCGGGTGAGGGGTTTCTATCCTCACGAACAGTCTGACGCGTGGTGAGAACCCCTCATCCGGCGCTTCGCGCCACCTTCTCCCAAAAGGGGAGAAGGGAAGAATCGCTACGATCCCCCGCCCGCGGTGCCCGAATTCACCGGTGCCAGTTCGTCTTCTCGGCAGCGCCAGCCGTCGGCGGCTTTCACGAAGGCGAAGGTGCGCTGGATCCTCAGGCGGCGCGTGACGTTGAAGGCGTCCGCGGAGCGCTCCTTGTTGCCGGCGGCTCCCGGCTGCGGACGACCCGTCCTGGCGTCCCAGCAGGTGCCGGTGCAGGCGGAGGCGACCCTGCTGCAAGTGGTGAAGGGCGCCAGCACGACCATTTCGATCTCGCCCGTGACCTGCGCCTCCTGGTCGGTCACCTGGCTGTCGACGGCGTAGACGCGGTTGATGCGCAGGAAATTGCCGCACGAATTGGCCGCGTGAATCCGCGCGGCGCAGAAGTCGACGGCGTCGGTGTCGGGCGACCGGGCCGCGACCTGGCGGCCGAACACCTTCTTCGGATCACCCTTGGCGGCGCGGATGTCGTCGGTCTTGTGCGTCAGGTAGTCGGCAAGACAGCTTTCCGCGGATTCGAGCTCTTGCAGCGGCACGTTCTCCTTGCCGACGAGATTGCATCTGCGGTCGCGCTCTCGCGTCCACCGGCCGTATTCGGCGAAGGCAAAGCGGGCCGCGGTCGGGTCCAGTTTGCCGATCAGGCCGAGCACCTGGCTGTTCAACTCGGTCTCGGCAAGCGCCAGCGACGGGTCGGCGCAGATCAGCGCGCCTGCGGCGGTGTTGGCTGCGAGACAGTCGAAATCCGGATCGCGCAGGATCGCGGCCCGCTCCTCGGTCACCTTGAGAAGGCACGCCATGACCCGGCTGACATCGTCGGCGCGGATCGCGGTCTGGCCGATGATGCCGCAGCCGAGATTGCGCTGTCGGATCCAGATGGCGTTTTCCTCGATCGCCGGCAGGCGATCGGGCAGGCGCGCGAGCCGTGCCTCGATTGCCGTGCTCAGCTTCTCGGCGGCGGCGGCAAGCTCGGCGTCACCGCAGAACAATTGATTGCCGGGGTCGCGAATCTGCTGGCAGTTGTTCTTGGCGAACAGCGGCAGTCTGTCGGCGATGGAGCGGTCGGATGGGCCGGATTGCGCGAACGCGGGTGCCGCGAGCGTCAGCAGCGCGAGCACAATCAGTCCGATGAACCGCATTCCGGTCGTCCCCCGCATTGCCGGAGGCATGCTAGCGTCACGGATCGCGCGGTGGAATGGGTTTGTGGGAGAGGTCTATCGGGCTACGAGAAAATCAATGCGCCTCGGCGGGAGCCATCGACAGCCGTACCGGCTCGTCGACATATTTCATCACGGCCGACGGGTAGAGCACGAACAGCGGCTGGTAGGTGCGCGCGTCGTCGTCGTCGACCATCGCCATGCGGCGGTTGTCGAGCATCAGCCAGTGGCCGTCGAGCTTTGCCGCGGCAACCGCATGCTCCTCGCCGGCGCGGGTGTCGCGCACCACGACGATGCGGAGGTCCTCGGTGGCAACGCCGGCGAGTCGCAGCGCGGCCAGCTTGGCGATGGCGTAGTCTTCGCAGTCGCCGGCGCCGCGCTCGAAGGTCGCAAGCGGCGAGCTCCAGACGTCGTCGACGCCGTCATTGGCGGCCCGGATCGAGAGGTTGATGGCGCGATTGGTCTCGCCCAGCCGGGCGCGGCCGTCGCGGGCGCGGGCCTGGTCGACGATGGCGAGCAGCTTGAGTGCCGCAGGCGATGCGCAATTGTCCCGGTCGCCGTCGCACAGCGCGAGCTGCACCATGTCGTCGTCGAGCCTGGACTTCAGCGCGGACCATTTCTGCTGGAGGCTGCCGGACGAGATGGCAAAGGCGAATACGCCGAACGGTTCGGCGGATTTGCGCACGAGGACGCCGGCACCCGGCGACAGCAGCGTGCCGGCGCGAAGCTCTGCGACCGATCCGAACAGGACCAATCCACACAGGACAAGGATTGCGCGCCAGGCGCGCGAGCGAGCAGCGGTCTCCATCTGACATCCCCTTCCGGCTTCGCCAGATCCCCCTCGACCTGGTCGTGCCGGGCTTTGTTGCTTTCACGGAGATAGTGCGAGACGGGCGGTTCTGTTCTGCTTAACGCGGCCGCCAGGGGCCCCAAAACCATGGGACAGGCTGAAACGGGTCTGCCCAAATTGCGTAAAATTTTACGAATCGGGGGATAAGAGGAGTCCGTTTGCCGCGAAACCGCACCATTTGCAGGCAGAAGTTGTGGGCATGCTGATTCTGTCGCCTATGGCTAACGGCCCGCTATTTCACGGGTTCTGTTAGTTGGGTCACAGATTTAGTTCCGTATTTCCCGCAGGATGCCACGGGGTCCCACGAAGAAAAGATGACATGAGTATCTGCCGCTTGATCTATACGGCAGTTTACCTTGGATGACTGGAAATGCGTGAAATTCGTTCGAATTCTACCTCGATATACTGCAAGAAATACTTCGCCTTCTCTCTGAGGGCAGTGCTCCCAGGTGGCTCCGATCGGCAAGTGACGCGAAATCACACAAGCAATAGATGGTTTCGCTAATGATTTAGTAATGCTATGCAAGCTTAGGCGGATGATACTTACTTAAATTTTAACTCTTTTACGGTGCCCGGTTGAATTACGCTGGCAAATTTGACGCCGCGATCATCTTGGACGGCCTGGGTTCCCACTTGCCCGGCGATGTCCATGGCGATTCCTTTACCGCCAAGCCCTTCATCGCGAAGGCGCATGGTCACGTGCCCGACGGCGCGTTCGTGGTTCCCGACCCGAACCTGATCTTCAACGGCGAGTTCAAGCGCGCCGGTCTCGACCTCGTGCTGTCCCATGAGGGACACGAGTTCGTCGTTCACGATTATTTCAGGGGCGACAAGCGCGCCGCGATTGCCTCGCCCGATGGCGCCCACCTCACCGGCGACATCGTCAACGCGCTCACGGGCCATGTGCAATATGCGCAGGCCGCACCCGGCGCCGCCGCGGCCCAGGTCATCGGCCACGTCACCAAACTCTCCGGCAGCGCGACCGCGGTCCGCAACGGCGTCTCGGTCATCCTGAACAACGGCGACAATGTCGAGAAGGGCGACGTCGTCTCGACCGGTGCCGATTCGACGCTCGGTATCACCTTCATCGACGGCACCGTGTTCGGCCTGTCCTCAAATGCGAGGATGGTGCTGAACGAGATGGTCTACGACCCCAACGGATCGAACAACTCCTCGCTGCTCAGCCTGGTCGCGGGCACCATCACCTTCGTCGCCGGCGAGACCGCCAAGCACGGCGACATGAAGGTCGACACACCGGTCGCCACCATGGGCATCCGCGGCACGGCGGTGCTGACCCAGATCAACTTCGTCGTTCCCGCCGGTGGCGGCGATCCGCAGCCGCAGGCCAGCTTCCAGGTGCTGGTGGAGCCGAACGGCACGACGGGTTCCTACATCCTGTTCGACAAGGTCACGCTGCTGCCGATCGCGACGGTCAACCAGGCCGGCCAGATGATCCAGATCAGCGGCGGCAACGTCTCGATCACCAATGCGCTGATGTCGCCGGACGTTCAGAAGCTGATCACGGACGTGTTCACGCTGAAGTTCACCGACACCAACACCAACACCAAGCTGACCTCCAACTTCACCGACACAATCACGCAAACCGGCCAGGATCTGGTGTTCAAGTCGGGGTCGGGTGCCGTCGTGATCGCAACCTTCACGAACCTCAATCCGCAGGGACCTGAGGCACCCGGCACTTCAACGCCGCCCGCCACCCGTATTCCCGGCCAGCCGCTGGCGCGAAGCCTCGATTTGAGCGGCAATGTGAAGACGGCGTTCGCGCTGCCCGAGCGCGCGGACACCACCGGCGACACGACGCCCGATACGATCTCCGGCCGGATCACTTTCGTCGACCAGAACCTCGGTGACCGGCCGACGGTGAAGGTGAGCCTCGCCGATGCGCCGAACTATGTCTACAAGAGCGCCGGCCAGCAGGACGTCACCGGTTCGCTCACCGCGCTTCAGAAGCAGGACATCGCCGCGACGCTGATCCAGATCAACGTCGCCGCCGACGGCGGCAACAACAACAACGGCTCGGCGGTCTGGACCTACACGATCCCCGACCACGTCTTCGACTTCCTCGCGGCCGGAGAAACGCTGACGCTGACCTACATGGTCCGCGTCGATACCAATTTCGCGGTGAACCCCGAGACCGCGTTCATCCCGATCACCATCACGATCACGGGCACCAACGACAAGCCGGTGCTTGCCACGTCGGGCGGAAACGTCATCGAGAAGGTCGGGACCGGCAACACGGCCCTGGACACCATCACCGGCACCGTCACCTTCAGCGACGTCGACCTGACGGACCGGCCGATCGTGAGCGCGGCGCTCTCGTCGACCCAGCCGTTCAAATATCTCGATGCGCAGGGCCACGATATCACGGCATCGCTGACCCCGGAGCAGCTCGCCGCGATCGCGGCCGTCGAGGTGCCGCTGACCGTGGTGCAGGGCGCGGGAAACAGCAACAACGGTTCGGCCACCTGGACATATAGCGTTCCCGACCACCTCTTCGACTTCCTCGCCGAAGGCGAGAGGCTGGTCCTCAACTACGTGGTGCAGGTCGATGACGGGCACGGCGGCGTCGTCAGCACGCCGGTCACCGTGTCCATCAATGGTGCCGACGTCGATGTCGAAGGCACCAACGACGTTCCGACGATCGTCGCGGGCTCGACCACGGCGACCGGCGCGGTGGCCGAGGATACGGCGGCAACCCTGGCGGCCAACGGCACCATTACCTTCAGCGACCCCGACCTCACGGACACGCACACCGCCAGTTTCGTTCTGAAGTCGTCGGATGCAAGCGCCAACCTGCCCGGCTACTCGGAGACCGCGCCGCTCGGCAAGATCGGCACGTTCGCACTCACCGCGGTGGGCGAGAGCCCCGGCGTCAACTCCATCGGGTCGGTGGGCTGGAGCTTCACACTCGACGACAACGACCCGGTGCTGCAGTCGCTGGCCGAAGGCCAGACCATCACCCAGGTCTACACCGTTACCATCGACGACCATCACGGTGGAACGGTCACCCAGGACGTTACGGTCGTCATCACCGGCAAGAACGACGCGCCGACCATCACCAGTAGTGTTGCGGCGGCAATTGGCAAGGTCACCGAGGACTCGGGCCTGACGCTGTCGATCGACGGCACGCTGGCAATCCAGGACCTCGACCTGATCGACACCCATACGGCGCAGGCGGTGTTCAAGTCGTCAGCGTCGAGTGCGCATCTGCCGGGCTTTGTGGAAGGCACCACGAACCTCGGCACCTTCACGATCGACCCGTCGGTGACGGAGCTGACCACGGACACCGACAACGGCGCGACGCTGGGCTGGCATTTCACGCTCGACAACAGCAATGCGATGCTGCAGTCGCTGGCGGAAGGCCAGACCATCACCCAGGTCTATACCGTCACCTTCACCGACAATCACAATGCGACGGTGACGCAGGACGTCAGCGTCACGATCACCGGCGTCAACGACGCCCCGACCATCACCAGCAGTGCGCCGGCGGCAACGGGTAAGGTCACCGAGGATTCGGGCCTGACGCTGTCGATCGACGGTACGCTGGCGATCCAGGACCTCGACCTGATCGACACCCATACGGCGCAGGCGGTGTTCAAGTCGTCAGCGTCGAGTGCGCATCTGCCGGGCTTTGTGGAAGGCACCACGAACCTCGGCACCTTCACGATCGACCCGTCGGTGACGGAACTGACTACGGACACCAACAACGGCGCGACGCTGGGCTGGCATTTCACGCTCGACAACAGCAATGCGATGCTGCAGTCGCTGGCGGAAGGCCAGACCATCACCCAGGTCTACACCGTCACTTTCACCGACAATCACAATGCGTATGTCACGCAGGACGTCACCGTCACGATCACCGGCGTCAACGATGCCCCGACCATCACCAGCAGTGCTGCGGCGGCAATTGGCAAGGTCACCGAGGACACTGGCGCGACGCTGTCGATCGAAGGTACGCTGGCGATCCAGGACCTCGACCTGATCGACACCCACACCGCGCACGCGGTGTTCAAGTCGTCGTCATCGAGTGCGGATCTGCCCGGCTTCGTGGACGACGCCACGAATATCGGCACCTTCACGCTCGACAATTCGGTGTCCGAATCCAGCACCGACACCAGCAATGGCGCGACGCTGGGCTGGCACTTCACGCTCGACGACAGCAATGCGATGCTGCAGTCGCTGGCCGAAGGCCAGTCGATCACCCAGGTCTACACCGTCACCTTTACCGACAATCACAATGCGTGGGTCACGCAGGACGTCACGGTCACGATCAACGGCGCCAACGACGCCCCGACCGTCACCAGCGATGCGGCGGCGGCGACCGGCGCGGTCACCGAGGACGAGAGCTCGTCGCTGTCGACCTGCGGTACGCTGGCGATCCGGGATCTCGACCTGATCGACACCCATACCGCGCAGGCGGTATTCAAATCGTCATCCGTCAGCTCGGCTCTGCCGGGCTTCGACGACAATACCACGAATATCGGCACCTTCACGCTCGACAATTCGGTGTCCGAATCCAGCACCGACACCAGCAATGGCGCGACGCTGGGCTGGCACTTCACGCTCGACGACAGCAATGCGATGCTGCAGTCGCTGGCCGCAGGCCAGACCATCACCCAGGTCTACACCGTCACCTTCACCGACGACCATGGTGCCTCGGTTCACCAGGACGTCACGGTCACCATCACCGGCACCAACGACGCGCCGACGCTCGCCGATGCGACGCTGGCGTCCGTCGCCGGCAATGACGGTGATCCGGACGGCGCGACGATCAGCAGCCTCTTCCTGGGCAAGTTCGCCGATGTCGACGCCGGCTCGAGCCTGAAGGCGATTGTCGTGACGTCGGATACGGCTGCGGCCACCCAAGGCGTCTGGCAGTACGAGCTCGCTGGCACGCATCAATGGGTCGATATCGGTTCGGTTGGCGACACGCATGGGCTGGTGCTGAACCCGGATACCCTGATCCGGTTCGTGCCGGCCGACGGCTTCACGGGGACGCCGGACGCACTGGGCGTCCATGCGCTCGACGATACCTACGCCGGCGCCATCACGACCGACGCGTCGACGCCGGCGACGATCGATCTCACGGCCACGGGCACCGGCGGCACGACGCCGGTGTCGCACGACCTCACCAACATCGGGACGAGCGTGACGGCGGCGCCCGCCGTTGGCCCGGTCATCGACACCGAGAGCTTTCGGGTCGAGCATGTCCGCGAGAACAGCACCGACATTATCTACGATCTCGTGGTCACCGACACCGATGCCGGTGCCGCGACCGACGACTTCACCGTCACGGTGTCGACCGCGCATCCGGATCTCAGCCGCGTTGATTTCTATCCGGCGTCCGGCTCGCTCGACGACATCAACACGGGCTTCGAGACCGGCATCACCTACAATCCGACCGGAGCCAGCACCGATCAGTACCCCGAGCCTCCGGAGGCCGACCAGATCACGCTGACGGTGACGGACAAGACCACGGGTCTGTTCGATACCGTCCACTTCATCTTCAACGAGGCCGGCGACACCAGCCAGGGCATCACGCTGCAGGGTACCAGCGGCAAGGACGTCATCTTCGCGACCGATACCAACGACACGCTGACCGGCGGTGGCGGCAAGGATCAGTTCGTGTTTGCACCGGGCGCAATTGAGCATGACGATGACGGGCACCCCGTGACCGATTTCTCGCACACCATCACCGACTTCACGGTGGGCCTGGACAAGATCGACCTGCGCCAGTTCTCGGATGTCAGCTCCATCTACAGTCTCCACATCGCCCAGCAGCAGGACTCGGGCGACACGCTGGTCACGTGGCACCAGCAGGTCATGCAGCCGGAGGGCGCCCCGGTTACCGAGACCGAGGCGCTGTTGCTGAAGAACGTGATTGCGGCGAATCTCAAGGCCAGCGATTTCATCTTCCACATCACCTGATCTGCGCCCGGTGGCCTCCCGCCGGCTCGCGGTTCGACCGCGGCAAAAAATCCATGCTCCTCCACCGCCAGGGAATAGCCAAGCGCCCGCGGACGTTCCATGATCGGTGCGCACGGCGTGATGCAGGTCAGGAAGCCCGACCCGAATGAAGCGTCTCAAAATCCTCCGGCGGTGGTTTGCGCGGAAGTTCGGCTTTGCGCGGCTGATGTGTCTGGCGCTGCTGGTCGTCTTCGCCGGTGCTCGGCTCTGGGACCCGCCGCCGATCCAGGAATTGCGGCTGCGCACCTTCGACATGTTCCAGCTGATCGATCCGCGCCACAAGACGTCGCGACCGGTCACCATCGTCGACATCGACGACAAGAGCCTCGCCAAGCTCGGCCAGTGGCCGTGGCCGCGCACGCGGATCGCGGACCTGATCCAGAACCTCACCAATAACGGCGCGGTGACGATCGGCTTCGACATGGTGTTCTCCGAAGCCGACCGGCTCAACCCCGATCTGGTCGCGAGCCAGATGCGCTATCTGGACGATGCCACCCGTGCAAAGTTGCGCGAGCTGCCGACCAACGACCAGGTCCTCTCCGAAGCTATCAAGCGCTCGCGGGTGGTGCTGGGCGAGACCGGGCAGCGCGCGATCTCGTCCGAGATCGACAAGTCGCTGCCCTTCACCGGCATCGCGACGGTCGGCGAAGAGGGCGCCGAACGCTTCCTGTTTGAGTTTCCGGGCCTGCTGCGCAACGTGCCCGTCATCGAGAAGGTCGCCGCCGGCCGCGGCCTGTTCTCGATCAAGACCGAGCGCGACGGCCTGATCCGCCGCGTGCCGTTGATCATGCGTGCGCAGGGCATGGTCATGCCCTCGCTCAGCCTCGAGATTTTGCGAGTGGTGACGAACACGCCGACGCTGCTGGTCCGGACTGACAAATCCGGTGTGCGGGCGGTTCGCCTCAAGGGTGTCGAGATTCCGACCGACAAGAACGGCCAGCTCTGGGTGCATTATGCGCGCCAGGATTCCTCGATCTACGTCTCAGCCGCCGACGTGCTCGACAACACCGTGCCGCCCAGCAAGATTGCCGGCAAGCTGGTGCTGGTCGGCACCTCCGCGGTCGGATTGAACGACATCAAGACCACGCCGGTATCCTCGACCATGCCGGGTGTCGAGATCCATGCCCAGGTGCTGGAGAGCGTGCTCGGCGGCGCGGTGATCTCCCAGCCGAACTACGCGCTCGGCGTCGAGCTGCTCGCCGCGCTCGTCATCGGCCTCCTCGTCATTACCTTCACGCCGAATCTCGGCCCCGTGCGCCTGGTGCTCGCGGGTGCGATGTTCGCTGCCATCCTCGTCGGTGTGTCCTGGTTCTTCTACGCGCAGTACCGCTACCTCATCGACTTCACCTATCCGCTGCTGTCGACCACCGCGATCTATCTGACGCTGATCTTCGCCAGCTTCGTGCACGAGCAGCGCCAGCGCGTGCAGATCCGCGGCATGTTCGCGCAGTACATGTCGCCGGTTCTGGTCGAGCAGCTGGCGCAGTCGCCGGAAAAGCTCGTGCTCGGCGGCGAGGAGCGCGAGATGACGATCATGTTCTCCGACGTGCGCGGCTTCACCACGATCTCGGAGAGCTACAAGCAAGATCCGCAAGGCCTGATCACGCTGATGAACCGCTTCCTGACGCCGCTGACCGACGTGATCATCGATCAGAAAGGCTACATCGACAAGTACATGGGCGACGCCATCATGGCGTTCTGGAACGCGCCGCTCGACGATGCCGAGCACGAGGTCAACGCCTGCGAAGCGGCGATCCAGATGCTCGAGCGGATCGACGCGGTCAACAAGGACCGCGAGCAGGAGGCCGCTGACGGCGGCCACGTCTATATCCCGCTCAATGTCGGCATCGGCCTCAACACCGGCATCGGCGTGGTCGGCAACATGGGCTCCGACCTGAAGAAGAACTATTCGGTGCTCGGCGACAGCGTGAACCTGGCCTCGCGGCTCGAGGGACAGTCGAAGGAGTACGGCTTTCCCATCATCGTCGGCTCCAGGACCGCGCTCGCCGCCAAGGACAAGTTCGCGATCCTCGAGCTCGACTTCATCATGGTCAAGGGCAAGACCGAGCCGGAGGTGATCTACGCCATCGCCGGCCGCGAGGACGTGATGCATTCGGGCCCCTTCCAGCGCCTGCGCAACGTCACCATCGAGATGCTCGGCTGCTACCGCAACCGCGACTGGCAGGGGGCGCTGGACGCCATCGAGCGAGGCCGTCGCAGCGAGGACGCCGACACGCTGGAGAAGCTGTTCAAACTGTACGAGGCGCGGATCAAGGAATTCCAGGTCAATCCTCCGGCGGAAGGCTGGAACGGGGCATATGCGCTGCTGACGAAGTAGCGGGGGCGGGCGTGTGGTTTGAAAGCCGCCACACACTCGCTGTCGTCAGGCTTTCGCCGGGACGACGGCGGAGGGTTTTGCGCGAATGCGCCGCCTCACCAAAAGTGTCGTCCCGGCGCAGGCCGGGACTCCGAGGCGGAAGTTGTAGCGCGAGATCGGAGTTGGCTTTCGCCAGGACGACGGCGGAGGGTTTTGCGCGAGTGCGGCGCCTCACCAAAGGTGTCGTCCCGGCGCAGGCCGGGAGCCATACTCCGAGGCGGAAGTGATTGCGCGAGATCGGAGTTGGCAATCTTCGCCAAATTCAATCCTGCGGTAATGGGTCCCGGCCTGCGCCGGGACGACAATGTTAGCTGGAGCAGCCTACGTAGCCCTCACTCCACCCCAATTGTCGTCAGGTCCTGGAACCAGTGCTGCGCCTGGACGAACTGCTTCACCTTCGGCGACAGCGCATGCGGGTTGGTGTCGTGGACCACCCACACCAGCGTGGCGTCGTCGACGATCAGCGCGTGTGCCTGGGCCAAGAGTTCGTCCTGCTTGGCGCTGTCGAAGGTCTGCTTGGCCTCGTCGATCAAGGCGTCGACCTTCGGGTTCTTGTAGCCGCCCCAGTTGACGCCGACCGGCGCGATCTGGCCGGAATGGAAGAAGCGGACGATGGCGTAGAGCGGGTCTGACGTGACATAGGCGATGTTGTTGGCGGTGATGCCGGCGTTCATCTCGTCGGCCGCGCCCTTGCGCCAATGCGTGTAGAGCGTCTCGAGCTCGACCACCTTGAAGTCGATGTCGATGCCGATTTCCTTGAAACTCTGCTGCAGGAACTCGTTCATCGGCAGCGACAGCATCTGGCCGGTGCCGCCCTGCGCGATGATGAAGGTGGTCTTGAGCGGCTTGGCCTTGGAGTAGCCGGCTTCCTCGACCAGCTTCTTCGCCGCCGCAGGATCGTATTTCAGCTCGAAGCTCGGCTTACCGAACCACGGGCTCGACGGATCGACCTGGCCCTTGGCGGGTTTGGCCAGGCCGTTCATTAGGCCGACCACCGCCTCGCGATCGATCGCAAGGTTCAGCGCCTTGCGCAGGCGGATGTCGGTCCAGGGCGAGCCCGGCAGCACGCTCAGATGATAATTCCAGACATGCGGCGTGACGTTGTCGACGAGCTTCATGCCAGCCGCCTTGAGCTGCGGCACGGCGTCCGGCGCCGGCGTCTCGATCAGGTCAACTTGTCCGGCGAGCAGCGCGTTGGTGCGCGTCAGCGCTTCCGGCATCGGTACCAGCACGAGCTTGTCGACCTTGGGAATCCGCTTCTTGTTCCAGTAGTCCGGGTTCTTGGTGAGCTCCGCAAGCTCGCGCGGCACCAGCTTGGTCAGCTTGAATGGGCCGGTGCCGGAGGGCTGGCTGGCGAACTTGTCCCAATCCTTGCCGAGCTTCTCGTATTGCGTTGGGCTCGAGACCAGGAACCACAGCATCTGATAGGGAAAGAACGAGTCGACCGTCTTGGTCGTGATCTCCACCGTGGAGTCGTCGATCTTGGCGTAGCTCGCGACGGACGGCAGCCGGGTCTTCACCTGCGCGCTCTGCCGCTTGTCGAATTGCGGCGCCTTGTCGTTGAGCACCTTGTCGAGATTCCAGATCACGGCATCGGCGTTGAACTCGCTGCCGTCGTGAAACTTCACCCCCTTGCGCAAGGTGAAGCGCCATTTGGTCTTGTCGGCATCATCCACCTTCCATTCGGTGGCGAGCCCGGGCACCAGCTTGCCGGGGCGGTCGGCGACGTCCATCTCCCACGCGACCAGCGGATCGTAGATCGTGTAGGCCGTGAACTGATAGGCGCCGGCGCCGCGATCGGGCTGGCCGGTCGTCAGCGGAATGTCCGCCATCGAGATGCCGTAGCGCACCACCGTTTCGGCGCGTGCGGAGATTGCGGAAGCCGCCAGCGCAAGCACGGCGAGGCAGGTCGATAGTCGGATACGCATGGCCCAAAGCTCCCAGGAGATTTCAAGGCCAAACTTGCAATCTTGATGCCAGAATAGGCAGGACGGTGCCTTTGCCGACACGTGATCACAAAGACTTGTCGTCGCAGGGGCAATTTGCAGAAAAAGTTTCCCCATTGGCATAGCCATTGCATACGTTTGCATCAAAATTAGTCATTGAAAGCCAGAAGAGGACTGAGACGATGCTGATCAAGAAAAACAAGACCCGCGCGGCGCTGATCGCGGCGCTGGCGCTGACGAGTGCGGCCGCTTGGCCGCGCGCGGCCAGTGCCGACACCGTGCTGCGCATCGGCATGACCGCTGCCGATATTCCGCGCACATTGGGCCAGCCCGATCAGGGTTTTGAAGGCAATCGCTTCACCGGCCTCACTATGTACGACGCGCTGACCGGTTGGGACCTGTCCTCGGCCGACAAGGCGAGCGTGGTAATCCCGGGCCTTGCGACCGAGTGGAAGGTCGACGATGCCGACAAGACCAAGTGGACCTTCAAGCTTCGTCCCGGCGTCACCTTCCATGACGGCTCGCCGTTCAATGCGGATGCCGTGGTGTGGAACGTCGAGAAGGTGCTGAAGCAGGACGCGCCGCAGTTCGACGCCAGCCAGGTCGGCGTCACCGCGTCGCGCATGCCGACGCTGGCCTCCGCCAAGAAGATCGACGACATGACGGTCGAGCTCACCACCAAGGAGCCCGACAGCTTCCTGCCGATCAACCTCACCAACCTCTTCATGGCGAGCCCGGCGAAGTGGCAGCATTTCTATGACAAGGCGGAAGGCGCCGACGCCAAGGCAAAGTCGCAGGCCGCCTGGACCGCGTTCGCCAAGGACGCCGCGGGCACCGGCCCGTGGAAGATGGCGAGCTTCACCCCGCGCGAGCGGCTCGAGCTGGTGAAGAACGCGAGCTACTGGAACAAGGATCGCGTGCCCAAGGTCGACAAGATGGTGCTTTTGCCGATGCCCGAGGCGAATGCACGCACCGCGGCGCTGCTCTCGGGGCAGGTCGATTGGGTCGAGGCGCCGGCGCCGGACGCGTTGCCCGAGCTGAAGCAGCGCGGCTTCAAGCTCTACGCCAACGAGCAGCCGCACGTCTGGCCCTGGCAGTTCTCGCGCGTCGAGGGCTCGCCCTGGAACGACATCCGTGTGCGCAAGGCGGCAAACCTCTGCGTCGACCGTGAAGGCCTCAAGGACGGCCTGCTCGCAGGGCTCATGGTGCCGGCGAGCGGCACGTTCGAGCCCGGCCATCCCTGGCGCGGCAGTCCGACCTTCCAGATCAAGTATGACAAGCCGGCTGCGCAAAAGCTGATGCAGGAGGCCGGCTTCGGCCCGAACAAGAAGCTCGAGGTGAAGATCCAGACCTCGGCGTCGGGCTCGGGCCAGATGCAGCCGCTGCCGATGAACGAGTATCTCCAGCAGGCGCTTGCCGAATGCTATTTCGACGTGAAGCTCGACGTCATCGAGTGGAACACGCTGTTCACCAACTGGCGCCGCGGCGTGAAGGATCCGAGCGCGAACGGCTCGAACGCGACCAACGTCACCTATGCGGCGATGGATCCGTTCTTTGCGCTGGTGCGCTTCCTGCAATCGGGCATGGCGCCGCCGGTCTCGAACAATTGGGGTTTCATCAACAATCCAAAGTTCGACGAGCTGGTGAAGAAGGCGCGCCAGACCTTCGACCCGGCCGCGCGTGATGCCGCGCTCGCCGAGCTGCACGCAGCCTCCGTCGACGACGCGGCCTTCCTCTACGTCGCCCACGACGTCGGCCCGCGCGCCATGAGCCCGAAGGTGACCGGCGTCGTGCAGCCGAAGAGCTGGTTCATCGACTTCTCGCTGGTGTCGATGCAGTAGTTCGCGCCACACGCACGCTGCACCCTCTCCCCTTGTGGGAGAGGGTGGCTTCGCGAAGCGAAGCCGGGTGAGGGGTCTCTCTCCGCGAGTGACCCCCTCTCTCATTCGATAATGCTGTAACCGCGGATAGATACCCCTCATCCGGCGCTTCGCGCCACCTTCTCCCACAAGGGGAGAAGGAAGAAAGAACCAAACGTGCTCGCCTATATCGCCAGACGCATCGTCTATGTCATCCCGATCGTCATCAGCGTGGCGCTGGTGTGCTTTCTGCTCGTGCACATCACGCCGGGCGATCCGCTCGTTGCCGTGCTGCCGGCCGATGCCTCGCAGGAGCTCGCGGCGCAGCTGCGCGCCGCCTACGGCTTCGACCGGCCGCTGCCGGTGCAGTTCGGCCTGTGGCTGCTCCGTGCCCTTCATGGCGATCTCGGCAATTCCATCGCGACGGGGCGTCCGGTGCTCGCCGAGGTCATGCGCGCGGTCAGCAACACCGTCACGCTCGCAATCGCGGCCGCCATCATCGGCTTTACGATGGGCATCCTGCTCGGTCTGATCGCCGGCTATTTCCGCGAGAGCTGGATCGACAAGGTCGCGACCTCCTTCGCCATCGCCGGCGTCTCGGTGCCGCATTACTGGCTCGGCATGGTGCTGGTCATCATCTTCTCGGTGCAGCTGAACTGGCTGCCCGCGGTCGGCGCCGGGCCGAACGGCTCCAACTCCTGGGCCTGGGACTGGGCGCATCTGAAATACCTGGTGCTGCCGGCGATCACGACCTCGGTGATCCCGATGGGCATCGTCACCCGCACCGTGCGCGCGCTCACCGGCGACATCCTCAGCCAGGACTTTGTCGAGGCGTTGCGCGCAAAAGGCCTGCACGAGACCGGCGTGTTTCGCCACGTTATCAAGAATGCCGCGCCCACCGCGCTCGCGGTGATGGGGCTTCAGCTCGGCTACATGCTCGGCGGCTCGATCCTGATCGAGACCGTGTTCTCCTGGCCGGGCTCGGGCTTCCTGCTCAATTCGGCGATCTTCCAGCGCGACCTGCCGCTGCTCCAGGGCACGATCCTGATCCTGGCGCTGTTCTTCGTCTTCCTCAATCTGCTGGTCGACATCGCGCAAGCCGCGATCGACCCGCGCATCAAGCGGGGCTAGCCAATGAGCGAGCTTCCGTTGTCAGCGACCGCCGATGCTGCGCTCCAGGCCGCGCCCGCGACCAAGGCGCGCGGCTATTGGGCGACCGTCGGCCGCCGCATCATGCGCGACAAGGTCAGCATGGCCTGCGCGCTGGTGCTGCTGCTGATCTTCCTGTCAGCGATCCTCGCGCCGTGGCTGGGTCTGGAAGACCCTTACAAGGGCTCGATGATCCGGCGCCTGCGCCACATCGGCACAACAGGCTACCCGCTCGGCACCGACGAGCTCGGCCGCGACATGCTGGCGCGGCTGATCTATGGCGGGCGGCTGTCGCTGGTCATCGGCATCCTGCCCGTGATCCTCGCCTTCTGCATCGGCACATCGCTTGGCCTCGTCGCCGGCTATGTCGGCGGCAAGCTCAACACCGCGATCATGCGCACCGTGGACGTGTTCTACGCCTTTCCGTCGGTGCTGCTCGCCATCGCCATCTCCGGCGCGCTCGGCGCCGGCATCCTCAACTCCATCGTGGCGCTGACCATCGTGTTCGTGCCGCAGATCACCCGCGTCGCCGAGAGCGTCTCCACCGGCGTGCGCAACATGGATTTCGTCGAGGCCGCACGCGCCTCGGGTGCCGGAGCCTTCACCATCATGCGCGTGCATATCCTCGGCAACGTGCTGGGTGCGATCTTCGTCTATGCCACCAGCCTGATCTCGGTCTCGATGATCCTGGCCGCCGGTCTCTCCTTCCTCGGCCTCGGCACCAAGCCGCCGGAACCGGAATGGGGCCTGATGCTGAACACCTTGCGCACCGCGATCTACGTCAATCCCTGGGTCGCCGCGCTTCCCGGCGCGATGATCTTCGCGGTCTCGATCTGCTTCAACCTGCTCTCGGACGGCCTGCGCAGCGCCATGGACATCAGGAATTAGGCCATGAGCGAGAGCAACAAATCCGTTGAAATGCTGGAGCCGGTCGAGGACCGCGGCGGCGTCGCGCAGCCGCTGCTCCAGGTCAACGGCCTGACCAAGCACTTCCCCGTCCGTGGCGGATTGTTCGCCGCGAAACGCACCGTGCGTGCGGTGGACAACGTCTCCTTCTCCGTCGCCAAGGGCGAGACCGTCGGCATCGTCGGCGAGTCCGGCTGCGGCAAGTCGACCACCGCGCGCCTCCTGATGCATCTGATGCCGCGCGATGACGGCGACATCGTCTATGACGGCATGACCGTCGGCCAGGCGCTGTCGCTGCGCGAGCTGCGCCGCGGCATGCAGATGGTGTTCCAGGATTCCTATGCCTCGCTCAATCCGCGCCTGACGATCGAGGAATCCATCGCCTTCGGCCCGAAGGTCCACGGCATGGCCGATGGCACGGCGAGGGCGCTGGCGCGCGAGCTGCTCGGCAAGGTCGGCCTGCGCCCGGAAAACTTCGCCAACCGCTACCCGCACGAGATTTCCGGCGGCCAGCGCCAGCGCGTCAACATCGCGCGGGCGCTGGCGCTGTCGCCGCGGCTGGTGATTTTGGACGAAGCCGTCTCCGCGCTCGACAAATCCGTCGAGGCGCAGGTGCTCAACCTCCTTGCTGATCTCAAGCGCGAGTTCGGCCTGACCTATCTCTTCATCAGCCACGATCTCAACGTCGTGCGTTACATCAGCGATCGCGTGCTGGTGATGTATCTCGGCGAGGTCGTCGAGCTCGGCCCGGTCGACCAGGTCTGGGATAGCCCTGCGCATCCCTATACGCGCGCGCTTCTTGCGGCGATGCCGTCCTCAGATCCTGACAGGCGTACGGAAAAACCGCCGATCACCGGCGACCCGCCCAATCCGATCGATCCGCCCTCGGGCTGCCGCTTCCACACGCGCTGCGCGTTTGCGGAGCCGCTCTGCGCAAATGCCGCACCAAAGCTCACGGCGGTCGATACAATGGGCCACGAGGCCGCGTGCTACATGGCCATTCCGGGTTCAGGCCATAGCCGCGCGTCCGCAGGGGAAATCGCATGACGAGACCGACACCAAAAGAGATCAGGCCCATGGCGCAGATCGCCGGCGTTGCCGTGGATGACGAGATCGCAACGCGCATCTCCAACTCCATCGGACCCGCCTTCGAAGGCTTCGCCGCCATCGCCGGCACGCTGCCGTTCGACCTCGAGCCGGCTTCTTATGTGCTGGCGCAGACGCAGAAGGTGTCGAAATGAGCACCGAACCTGCATTGATGACGCTCACCGAGGTCGCGCGTGCGATCGCGATGAAGCAGGTGTCCTCCCATGAGGTGACGCGCGCGCTGCTGCACCGCATCGCGCAGTGGCAACCCCATCTCAACGCCTTCATGTCGATCGAATCGGAGGCGGCGCTGAAAGCGGCCGAGGCGGCCGATGCCGAGCTGGCCAAGGGTGAAGTGCGCGGGCCGCTGCATGGCGTGCCGCTCGCGCACAAGGACATGTATTACGACGCCGGCAAGGTCTCGACCTGCGGCTCGCTGATCCGCCGCGATTTCGTCGCGACGACGACCTCCACCGCCCTGCAGCGGCTGAAGGATGCCGGCCAGGTCCGCCTCGGCACGCTGCACCTCGCCGAATTCGCCTATGGACCGACCGGCCACAATGCCCATTACGGTCCGGTGCGCAATCCCTGGAATGTCGCGCATATCACCGGCGGCTCGTCCTCGGGCTCCGGCTCGGCGGTTGCCGCGCGCCTGACCTATGCGGCGCTGGGCTCCGACACCGGCGGCTCGATCCGCATGCCCGCGCATTTCTGCGGCGTCACGGGGTTGAAGACCACCTGGAGCCGCGTCAGCCGCGCCGGCGCGATGCCGCTGTCGCAATCGCTCGACACGGTCGGCCCGCTCGCCCGCACCGCCGAGGACTGTGCGCTGCTGCTGGCGCTGATGGCCGGTCCCGATCCCGAGGATTCGACCGCGAGCCACGAGCCGCTGTCGGACTACGTCGCCGCGACCAAAGGCTCGCTGAAGGGCCTCAAGATCGGCGTCCCCGCGTCCTTCTACGTCGACGATCTCGACAGCGAGGTCGCGCGAGTGCTGGATGAGACCATCGCGGTGCTCAAGCGCGAGGGCGCCGACATCGTCAAGGTCGAGCTGCCCGATCAGCGGCAGTTGCAAGCGGCAAGCCAGCTCGTGCTCGCGGCGGAAGCCGCCGCCTTCCACAAGCGCTGGATGATCGAGCGCCCGCAGGATTATGGCCCTCAGGTGCTGATGCGGCTGCAGAACGGGCTTGCCGTGCCCGCCATCACCTATCTCGAGGCGATGCGCTGGCGTGGCCCGGCGCTCGCCGCGCACAATGCCGCAACCGCCGGCGTCGATGCGGTGATCGCGCCCGCGTCGCCCGTGCCGGCGCCGACGATCGAGGAGAGCGACGTCGGCGGCGGGCCGAACGCGCCGGCGTTGTTGCAGCGGCTGACGCAGTTCACCCGTCCGGTGAATTTCCTCGGCCTGCCGTCGTTGACCGTGCCGTCCGGCTTCACGGCGAGCGGCCTGCCTGTTGGCATGCAGCTGATCGGCCGCTCCTTCGATGAAGCGACCCTGCTCACCATCGGCGCGGCATTCCAGCGCGTTACCGACTATCACGATCGATTGCCGAAACTGCCGTCATGACAAAGCTCGTCGAGATCTCAGGCCTCAACATCCGCTTCACCGGCGAGCGCACGGTCTATGCCGTGAACGATCTCAGCCTCTCGCTGGGAGACGGCGAGGTGCTGGGCCTGCTCGGCGAGTCCGGCTCGGGCAAGAGCGTGACCTTGCGCGCGCTGATGCGGCTGTTGCCGAAGAAGCGCACGCAGATCTCCGGCCGCGTCAATGTTCTGGGGCGCGACGTTCTCGCCATGAACGACGAGGAGCTCTCATCGTTCCGCGGCCAGACCGTGTCGATGATCTTTCAGGAGCCCGCGCTCGCGCTCGATCCGGTCTACACCATCGGCGCGCAGATCGCCGAAAGCGTCGTGCGTCACGAAGGCAAGTCTCAGGCGGAAGGCAGGGCACGCGCGCTCGAAATGCTCGAGGTCGTGCGCATTCCCTCGGCCAGGCGCCGGCTGGACGCCTATCCGCACGAGATGTCCGGCGGCATGCGCCAGCGCGCGATGATCGCGCTGGCCCTCGCCTGTCGTCCCAAGATATTGCTCGCGGACGAGCCGACCACCGCGCTCGATGCCACCGTGCAGATCCAGATCCTGCTGCTGCTGCGCGAGCTGCAGCGCGAGTTCGGCATGTCTGTCATTTTCGTCACCCACGACATCGGCGTCGCCATCGAGATCTGCGACCGCGTCGCGGTGATGTATGCCGGCCAGATCGTGGAGCAGGGGACGCTCCGCGACATCGTCCGCTCCCCGGTGCACCCCTACGCCAAGGGCCTGCTCGCCTCCACCATCCACGGCGCCAAGCGGGGCGCGCGGCTGGAGACGATCCCCGGCACCCCACCCTCGCTGGCCGAAAAGCCCCACAATTGCTCCTTCGCCCCCCGTTGCGCCGCCGCCCAGCCGCGCTGCCTGGAGCAGCTGCCTGCGAATGTGGAGGTGGGACCGGGCCGGGCGGCAAGGTGTGTGCTGGCGGAGCCGCTCACCGTCGATCTGAAGTAGGGTTGCTTTCGACTTTTTTGCCTGCGCGTGGGCGGGCGACCACCATTCAGACCCCATTCATCCCGGTTCCGGTTCCATGGCCCCGTTCACGGAGAGGGACCTCACTTATGTACATTTCCAACGAAGGCCTGCTCGTCATCCTGTTCGTCGGCCTGGTCGCCGGCTGGCTGGCCGGCAAGGTGGTGCGAGGCGCCGGTTTCGGCATCATCGGCGACATCGTGATCGGCATCGCCGGCGCGTTTGTGGCCAGCTTCCTGTTCCCGAAGCTCGGCATTCGCATCGGCACCGGGCTCGTGTCGGAGATCGTCTATTCCGCCATCGGCGCGGTCATCCTGCTGCTCGTGGTGCGGCTGGTGCGCGGCGGCGGCCGGTTCTAGCGGCGCCCCGAGTTCAGTTGACCCAACTTTCGACCTCTCCCCGCCCGGGGAGAGGTGACATGTCTGCAAGAAAAAGCCGCAAGCCTGTGAAATTCCGGACTTGCGCGCCGGGCCATCAGGGGGTGATGTGCCCCCACAGGGGATCGGGTTGATTCAGCCGCGTTGGACAAGGGACGAAAACGCGATGTTAATCCGGGTCAATTACTCCTGAAATTGCCTTTGAAATCAGGGGCCTTGCCCCTTACCCGAAAGAGATCAGACTGATGGCAGCCGTCCCTGGCGTTCGCCGTTCGGAGCTCGCTGACGCGCTGCGCGCTTGTCGCACGGCGTTCGTCGGCGTCGGCCTGATGAGCTGCATGATCAACCTGCTCTATCTGACCGGGTCGATCTTCATGCTGGAGGTCTACGACCGCGTGCTGCCGAGCCGCAGCATTCCGACGCTGGTCGGCCTGATCGTCCTTGCCAGCTTCCTCTACATGGCGCAGGGCGTGCTCGACATGATCCGCAACCGGATCCTGGGGCGGATCGGCACCTCGCTCGACGAAGCCCTGAACAAGCGGGTGTTCGACACCGTCGTGCGCCTTCCGCTGCTGGTCGGCAACCGCAACGAGGGCCTCCAGCCGCTGCGCGACCTCGACAATGTCCGCTCTTTCCTCGGCGGCATGGGACCGAGCGCGTTCTTCGACCTGCCCTGGCTGCCGCTCTATCTCGCCATCTGCTTCGCCTTCCACGTCATGATCGGCGTGACCGCCCTGGTCGGCGCCATCATCCTGGTCGGGCTGACGGTGGTCACCGAGTTCATGTCCCGCCAGCCGGCGAAGGAGGCGATGGGGCTTGCGGCCCAGCGCAACGATCTCGCCGCCTCCAGCCGTCGCAATGCCGAAGTGATGGTGTCGATGGGCATGACCAGCCGGATGAACCAGCGCTGGAGCGAGGCCAACGAAAAATATCTCGCCGGCAATCAGCGTGCGAGCGACGTGGCCGGTGGCCTCGGTGCGATCGCCAAGGTGCTGCGCATGATGCTGCAATCCGCCGTGCTCGCGGTCGGCGCCTATCTCGTCATCCACCAGGAGGCGACCGCCGGCATCATCATCGCCGGCTCGATCCTGTCGGCCCGCGCGCTGGCGCCGGTCGATCTCGCCATCGCGCATTGGAAATCCTTCGTCGCGGCACGCCAGAGCTGGCAGCGCTTGACCCGCCTGCTGGAGCAGATGCCGGCGCAGACGATGCCGACCCAGTTGCAGGCGCCCACCAGCCGGCTCTCGGTCGAGGGCGTCGCCATGGTGCCGCCGGGCGACCAGCGCCTCATCGTGCAGGACATCACCTTCGCGCTCGCCGCCGGCAACGGTCTCGGCGTGATCGGGCCGAGCGGCTCCGGCAAATCCTCTCTGATCCGTGCGCTGGTCGGCGTCTGGCAGCCGGTGCGCGGCAAGGTGCGGCTCGACGGCGCCGCGCTCGACCAATGGTCCTCCGACATGCTCGGTCGCCACATCGGCTATCTGCCGCAGGACGTCGAACTGTTCGGCGGCACCATCGCGCAGAACATCAGCCGCTTCGACCCTGAGGCCGCCTCCGACGGCATCATCGCCGCGGCCAAGGAGGCCGGCGTGCACGAGATGATCATCAAGATGCGCGAGGGCTACAACACGCAGGTCGGCGAGCAGGGCGCCGCGCTCTCCGCAGGCCAGGCGCAGCGCGTGGCGCTGGCGCGCGCGCTCTACGGCAATCCGTTCCTGATCGTGCTCGACGAGCCCAACTCCAATCTCGACACCGAAGGCGACGAGGCGCTGACCCGCGCCATCCGCGCCGCCCGCGAGCGTGGCGCCATCGTCGTCGTGGTGGCGCATCGGCCCATCGGCGTCGAGGCGGTCGACCAGATCCTGGTGCTGCGCGACGGCCGCATGCAGGCCTTCGGCCCGAAGGAGCAGGTGCTCGCCCAGGTGCTCCAGCCGCGCGTGACGCCGCCGGCACCGATCAAGGTCGTCAGTGAGGGCGGAGTGGCCAAGTCATGAGCACGATGGCGATCGGTGGCGGCAAGCCCACGGCCAAGAGAACCGTGCGGGACTCCATCAGGTTTCACTTGATGCTCGGGCTCGGGATCGTGCTGGTCCTGGCCGTCGGCCTCGGCGGCTGGGCGTCCACGGTGCAGATCTCGGGCGCGCTGATCGCGCCGGGCCAGATCGTGGTCGAATCCAACGTCAAGAAGGTGCAGCACCCGACCGGCGGCGTGGTCGGCGAGCTGCGCGCCCGTGATGGCGACGTGGTCAAGGCCGGCGACATCGTGGTGCGGCTCGACGACACCGTCACCAAGGCGAACCTCGCCATCGTCACCAAGAATCTCGACGCCGCGCTGGCGCGCGCGGCACGGCTCCAGGCCGAGCAGCGCGGTGTCGACAGGATTGAATTCCCGCAATCATTGCTCGATCGCGGCAACGACCCCGACGTCAAGACGCTGCTCTCCGCCGAAACCAAGCTGTTCGACGTCCGCGTCAACGGCCGTGCCGGCCAGAAGGCGCAGCTTCGCGAGCGCATCCAGCAGCTCAACGAGGAGATCGAGGGTCTCTCGGCGCAGGAGCGTGCCAAGGACAAGGAAATCTCGCTGGTGCAGCAGGAACTCACCGGTGTCCGCGATCTCTATGAGAAGCACCTGGTGCAGATCTCGCGCCTGACCACGCTCGAGCGCGACAGTGCCCGCCTCAACGGCGAGCGCGCGCAGTACATCGCCTCGCGGGCGCAGGCCAAGGGCAAGATCACCGAGACCGAGCTCCAGATCATCCAGGTCGACAAGGACATGGTGAGCGAGGTCTCCAAGGATCTGCGCGAGACCAACGACAAGATCGGCGAGATGATCGAGCGCAAGGTCGCAGCCGAAGACCAGCTGCGCCGCGTCGATATCCGCGCGCCGCAGGATGGCATGGTGCTGCAATCGACCGTGCATACCGTCGGCGGCGTCGTCACCGCCGGCGACGCGCTGATGCTGATCGTGCCGCAGGCCGACGATCTCCAGGTCGAGGCCAAGGTCAATCCGGTCGATATCGACAAGCTCCAGATCGGCCAGAAGACGCTGCTGCGCTTGTCCGCCTTCAACCAGCGCACCACGCCCGAGCTCAACGGCGTCGTCAGCCGCGTCTCGCCCGACGTCACCACCGACCAGCGCACCGGCCAGAGCTACTACACCATCCGCGTCTCGCTGCCGGCGGAAGAGATCGCCCGCCTCGGCGACTCCCGGATCATCCCCGGCATGCCCGTGGAAGCCTTCGTCCAGACCGGCGACCGCACCATGCTGTCCTATTTGATGAAGCCGCTGCACGACCAGTTCATGCGGGCGTTCCGGGAGAAGTGACGCGCGAAAGCGCGTCATCCCGCGCGCGCGTGCTGCACACTCGCTGTCATCGCCCGGCTTGACCGGGCGATCCAGTATTCATTGGCGGCTGTGATTGACCGCGACGCCGCGGCGTACTGGATGCCTCCGTCAAGCCGGGGCATGACAGCGGTGCACGTGATGCGCAAGCCGCCCTGCGCTGACGACGCCCATCGTTCTTGCTATAGTTCGACTCAAGCCCCACGAACCCGGCCTTCGAACAATGCAGACTCCGCCCTCCATCGCCACCGAATCCTTCTCCGACGCGTCCGCGGCCGTCGCCCGGCTCGAAGAGATCTACGAACGCAACACGAAGTTCCTGCGCGACCGGTTCGAGGCCTATGTCAACGGCGAAGCGATCACGACGCGGGCGCGGGCCTACTATCCCTTTGTCCGCCTCACCACAGCGACGCATGCGCGGCTGGATTCGCGTCTCTCCTACGGCTTCGTCGCCGGCCCCGGCGTGCACGAGACCAGCGTCACGCGGCCGGATCTCTTCCGGGCCTATCTGACCGAACAGATCGGGCTGTTGATCCAGAACCACGGCGTGCCCGTGGAGATCGGCGAGTCGGCGGAGCCGATCCCGATTCACTTCGCCTATCGCCGCGACATCAACATCGAGGCCGCCATCACCACCGGCGAGAATTCCCTTGTGGCGCGATCGCTGCGGGACGCGTTCGATGTGCCCGATCTCGCCACCATGGACGATTCGATCGCCGACGGCACATTCGAGCTTCAGCCGGGGGGGCCCGAGCCGCTGTCCCTGTTTCGGGCTGCCCGCGTCGATTACTCGCTGCGGCGGCTCTATCACTACACCGGCACCGATCCCGAGCACTTCCAGAACTTCGTGATCTTCACCAACTACCAGTTCTACGTCGATGCCTTCGCGCAGCTCTGCCAGCAGCGGCTTCAGTCCGGCGAGGCCGGCCTCGAAGCCTTCGTCGCGCCCGGCAATGTGATCACGCGGAGCGGCGGCGCGACGAGCGGGGACGCGCCGACACGCACGCCGCAGATGCCGGCCTTCCATCTGGTCGAGCCCGGCTATCGCGGCATCACCCTGATCAACATCGGCACGGGCCCGTCCAATGCGCGCAACGTTACCGACCACGTCGCGGTGCTGCGCCCGCACGCCTGGCTGATGCTCGGCCATTGCGCTGGCCTGCGCAACACGCAGCGGCTCGGCGACTACGTGCTCGCGCATGGTTACGTGCGCGAGGACCATGTGCTCGACCGCGAGCTGCCGCTCTGGGTGCCGATCCCGGCGCTCGCCGAGATGCAGGTCGCGCTCGAGGAGGCGGTCGAGGACGTCACGGGCCTCGAAGGCTTCGAGCTGAAGCGCCTGATGCGCACCGGGACGGTCGCGAGCGTCGACAACCGCAACTGGGAGATCTCCGGGCCTGAGGTGATCCGCCGCCTGTCGCAATCGCGCGCGGTCGCACTCGACATGGAATCGGCCGCGATCGCCGCCAATGGTTACCGCTTCCGTGTCCCCTACGGCACGCTGCTCTGCGTCTCCGACAAGCCGCTGCACGGCGAGATCAAGCTCGCGGGCATGGCCAGCGAATTTTATCGCCGTCGCGTCGGCCAGCATCTCGAGATCGGCATGAAGGCGCTGGAGCGGCTCAAGCAGCAGGAATCCGAGCGCCTGCATTCGCGAAAGCTGAGAAGCTTTGCCGAGGTGGCATTCCAGTAAAGGACAACAGAACTGTCGTACGAACGCTGACGTCTCCGTGAGCACTGCGTCACGGAATATCGAAGCCAACGCAGGGTTATCAATTCGTCCGGGGCCGCTTGGATGGAGACAGGAGACAGAAATGATCGAAACGATGATCAGGTTCGTTGCGCTGGGGACGTTTGCGGCAGTGCTGGCGTCCCCGGCATATGCTGCAGGAGGCGGCGGAGGCGGTGGCGGAGGTGGCGGCATGGATCCTTTTGCGAGCACCTATTCAGCGCCGAGCGCGGCCCAACCGACCTATCCGAAGCGCTCGGGAACGAAGGCCACGCAGAAGAACAAAAAGCCCAACAACCAGTCCAGCATAGGCGATCCCGCATTCGCGGCCGGTTACCGCGCGGCCTATGACACCATCTACGAGCGCAACGACTATGCGACCGCGATCGCGCAGTTGAAGTCGCTCGGTCATGACGACCATCCGAACGTCGCCAACCTCATCGGCTACTCCTACCGCAAGCTCGGTGACTACGAGCAGTCGCAGGTCTGGTACGAGCGCGCATTGAAGGCCGATCCGAACCACGTGCTGACGTGGCAATATTACGGACTGTGGCAGCTCGAGCGGGGCAACCGTGAGCAGGCGCTCTATCACCTCGGCCGGATCGCATCCATCTGCGGGACCGATTGCGAGGAGTACCGATCGCTGGCCGCGGCACTCGATAAGCCGACCGGCACGGCGTTCGCCTACTGAAGGTGGCGAGTCGCCGTCTCATAGCGCCGCGCTGGTTGATAGGCTCCGTATGACTGCCATGTCCCCTGGCGCGGATGGTGACAACGCGCCAGATTTTCAGCATTGTCCCGTTCGGGGGCGCGAACGGGACAATTGGATGCCGCTGACGCGCGACAAAATCATTGGTCATGATCTCGAACGGCTGGCCTTTCGCTTCACCATGCTGAACGACGGCGAGGTCGTGCAGTGTCAGATCAGCGACGCCGCTATGGACGAGCTCGCGGGCATGCAGGGCACCGAAAGCAGCGCGCGGCAGGCGCAGTTCCTGTCGCTGCGCGAGACCATCGAGCGGATCGCGTCAGACCTCTACGACGAAGCCCCGCGGTTTCAGGGATATGTGGTGCGGATCTTCATGCGGCATTTGGGCAGGTAGAGTCGCCTTGTTTTCCGCTGTCATCGCCCCATCCTCCGCTGTCATCGCCCGCGAAGGCGGGCGATCCAGTACTCGGAGACGGCAGTGATTGAATCGAGAAGCCGCGGCGTACTGGATGCCCCGCCTTCGCGGGGCACGACAGCAACTATGTAGCAAGACGGTCCCGACTCACTCGCGCAGCAGCTCACCCCTCCAGCTTCCTCAGCAGCAACCTCAGCGCCGTCGCCGCAAATACCTGCATGTTCGCAAACCGGTCGCTGCTGCCCGTCTCCAGCGTCATCACCTCTGCCGCGGGGCCTGCGACCGCCATGCAGCTATGGCCGGCGTCGTCGCCATAACGGTTGCCGGTGGGGCCGGCGGCGCCGGTTTCGGACAGGCCCCAGTCGCAATTGAAGCGGCTGCGCATCTGTTCGGCGAGGAGCTTCGCGTAGGGCTCCGACGAGGAGCGAAAACCCTTCATTCCTTCGTCCGAAATATCCATCAGCACGCGCCTGGCATCGCGGGTGTAGACCACGGCGCCACCGAGGAAATAGGCGGACGCACCGGGCACCGCGAGCAGGCTGGCCGCGATCAGGCCGCCGGTCGAGGATTCCGCCACCGCGATGGTCTGTTTGCGCGCGATCAATTGGGCCGCGACCTGTTCCGCAATGCCGACGAGCTCCTTCATCCCTTTAACCTCTCATTCCCTCGCAACCGAGCTCAGCCTTCCTAGCATAAGCTGGCTGCCTTGGCCGAGTTGCGGGCGACGGTCAGGCCTGCTTGAATGGCGCACACAAGGCGGAGCGGCCTGGCCGCTCGCGAGAAGACGTGACGAGGAAACGTGAAGGAGACGTGATGGCGTCCCTGATCGCCGGCGGGGTGGATTGCGACGTGCATCCGGCCGTGCCGCATCTGACCAACCTGCTGCCGTACCTGAACGATTATTGGCGCGATCAGGTGACGACGCGCGGCATGGTCGATCTCGTTTCGCAATCCTACCCGCAGAACTCGCCGATCGTGGCACGTCCCGATTGGCGTCCCGAGCGCGGCAAGCCGGGCGCGAGCCTGGAAGACATGCAGTGCCACGTGCTCGATCCCTTTCAGCTCAAGCATGCCATCTGCAATCCGCTCTACGGCGTGCAGATGGTATTTTCCGAGGACATGCAGGCTGCGTTCTGTCGCGCGCTGAACGACTGGCTGGTGAAGGAATGGCTCGATCGTGACAAGCGGCTGCGCGGCTCGATCGTGATCCCCACGCAAAGCGTCGAGAAGGCCGTCGCCGAGATCGAACGCTGCGCGCAGGACCGGCGCTTCGTGCAGGTCTTGATGTTGGTCATGGGTGACACGCCACTCGGCAAGCGCGCGCTGTGGCCGATCTACGAGGCCGCGGAACGGCTGGACCTCGCGATCGGCATCCATGCCGGTTCCGCCTATCACAATCCGCCGACCGCGGTCGGCTGGGGTTCCTACCACATCGAGGATTATGTCGGTCAGGCCCAGGCGTTCCAGACCCAGCTCACCAGCGTGATCGTCGAGGGTGTGTTCGCCAAATATCCGCGGCTGAAAATGGTGATGCTGGAGTCTGGCGTCTCCTGGATCTCCCCTTATCTCTGGCGGCTTCACAAATTCTGGCGTGGGGTGCGGATGGAGACGCCCTGGGTCGATCGCGCTCCGCTGGAACTTGTGCGCAGCAACATCCGCTTCTCGTTACAGCCATTTGATGCGCCGCCGGAACCCGAGACATTAATTCGCCTGTTTGATCATATGCAGTCGGACGAATTGGTCCTATTCTCCACGGACTATCCACACTGGCAGTTCGACGGCCAGGACGCGCTCCCCCAGGGCCTCACCCCCGATCTCGTGCGCAAGATCATGATCGACAATCCGCATGCGACCTATCCCCGCCTGACTTAGCCGCTGCCAAAGGAGGCAAGGCGATGAATATTCAATTCCGCGAGAGCACCGAAGCCGCTTCCCCCCTGACGACCAAGACCGCGATCGCGGATTGTGACATCCATCCGGCCCGCGCGACCCGTACCGAGCTCTATCCCTATCTCGCCAAACGCTGGCAGCATCATCTCGAAGTCTACGGTGTGCACGCCTACCAGGGCATGATGGAAGGCCCGCCCTATCCGAAGGCCCAGCCCAATGCCTCGCGCCGCGACGCCTATCCGCCGGAAGGCGGGCCGCAGGGTTCCTCGCTCGCCTTCATGCAGAAGCAGCTGCTCGACCCCAACAACGTGCAGCTGGGCGTGCTCAATCCGCTCAACACGGGGCAGGGCATCCGCAATCACGAGCTCTCGGCCGCTTTGTGCTCGGCGATCAACGACTGGCAGATCGACAAATGGACCAGCAAGGACAAGCGGCTGAAAGCGTCCATCGTCGTCGCCAATGAGGACGGGCTGTCGGCCGCCGCCGAAATCCGCGAGCGCGCCGGCGACAAGAATTTCGTTCAGGTGCTGCTGCTCAGCCGCAACGTCGAGCCGCTCGGCCAGCGCCGCTATTGGCCGATCTATCAGGCCGCGGAAGAGGCCGGCCTTCCCGTCGGCGTCCACGCCTTCGGCTTCGGCGGTAACCCGATCACGCCGTCGGGCTGGCCTTCCTATTACATCGAGGAAATGGTCGGACATTCGCAGTGCCAGCAATCGGCGCTGGCCAGTCTCGTTTTGGAAGGCGTGTTCGAGCGCTTCCCGAAGCTGAAGATGGTGATGATCGAGGCCGGCTTCGGCTGGGCGCCATCGCTTGCGTGGCGACTGGACAAGGCCTGGCAGCGGCTCAGGAGCGAAGTGCCGCATGTCAAGCGTCCGCCGTCGGAATACATCCGCGAGCAGGTGTGGTGGACCACGCAGCCGATGGAAGACCCTGAGCGGCGCGAGGATCTGTTCGACGTCATCAAGTGGATCGGCTGGGACCGCCTGCTGTTCGCGACCGATTATCCGCACTGGGACTACGACGAGCCGTCGCGCGTCTTGCCGGCGGGCGTCAGCGATACCAACCGCGAGGCGTTCTACCTGGGCAACGCCCGGAAGCTCTACGGAACCAATTGATGGCGCGTCACGTGATCGCGCCAGTGGATGAGCTTCCGCCAGGCACGCGAAAATTCCTGGAGATCGAGGGACGGCCGATCGCGGTCTTCAACATCAAGGGCGAATATTTCGGCCTGATGAACCGCTGCCCGCATCAGGGCGCGGCGCTGTGCGAGGGGCCGCTGATCGGGCTCGCGCAATCGAGCCATCCCGGCGAGATCGAATACACCAGGCTTGGCGAGATCATCCGCTGTCCCTGGCACGGCTGGGAGTTCGACATCCGCACCGGCCAGTCCTACTGCGACCCCCGCCGCTTCCGCGTGAAGGCCTATTCGGCCCATGTCGAGCCGGGCGCGAGCGTCGTGAAGGGGCCGTATGTCGCCGAGACTGTCACGGTGAAGGTCGAGAGCGATTACGTGGTGGTGGAGCTGTAGGCCCCCACTGTCATTCCGGGGCGATGCGAAGCATCGAGCCCGGAATCCATCGTGCGACAGGAATGCTGGGAGAAATGGATTCCGGGCTCGCCTCTTCGAGGCGCCCCGGAATGACACTGAGCTAGTGCCCCGCAACCGGCTCCGCCACCGCATCATATGTCGGCACCGCCTTGCCGCCGCTGCGATACACCGTCGAGGCCGCGATGATGCCGAGCAGGGCGGCGAACATCAGCCAGAAGCCGGGCGAGGCCTTGTCGCCGGTCCGCTCGATCAGCCAGGTCGAGGCGAACGGCGTGAAGGTGCCGAACAGCGCGGCCGCCAGCGCGAAGGCGAGCGAGAAGCAGGTGGTGCGGACATGCGCCGGCACGATCTCGACGAGGGCGCCGAGCATGGTGCCGCTGTAGACGCCGAAATAGAACGAGAACATCATCTCGACCGCGAGCAGCTTGCCGAAGGTCGGCGCGGCCACCAGCCAGTGCAGCGCGGGGTAGGCGGTGACGAGCGAAAGGCAGGCGATGGTGATCAGCACCGGCTTGCGGCCGATGCGGTCGGACAGCGCGCCGCCGACCGGATTCCAGAAGAAGTTGGTCACGGCGACCAGCAGCGTCACGAGCAGCGCATCCTGCGTCGACAGCTTCAGCACGGTCTTGCCGAAGGTCGGCGTGTAGACGGTGACGAAGTAGAACGTCGTCGTGGTCAGGATCGCGATCATCATGCCGAGGATGACGATGCGCCAGTTGGCGAGGGCGGAGGCGAACACCTCGCTCGCGGTCGGATGCTTCTTCATGGCGAGGAAGGCCGGCGTCTCCTCGAGCGTGCGCCGCAGGAAGAAGATCAGGGGAATGATCAGACAGCCGACGAAGAAGGGAATGCGCCAGCCCCAGGCGGCCACCGTGTCGGCCGGCATCACCTCGGGGAGGAGATAGCCGAGGATCGAGGCCACGAAGATCGCGACCTGTTGGCTCGACGACTGGAACGAGGTGTAGAAGCCGCGGTTGCCGGGCGTGGAGATCTCGGCGAGGTAGACCGACACGCCGCCGAGCTCGACGCCGGCGGAGAAGCCTTGGAGCAGGCGGCCGATCAGCACGATGACGGGCGCTGCGATGCCGATGGTCGCGTAGCTCGGGCAGAACGCGATCACGACGGTGCCGATGGCCATGATGCCGAGCGTGACGATCAGGCCCTGGCGGCGACCGATGCGGTCGATATACGCCCCGAGCACGATCGCGCCGACGGGCCGCATCAAGGCGCCGAGCCAGAACACGCCGAACGTGTTGAGCAGCGAGGCCGTCTCGTTGGTGGAGGGGAAGAACGCCTTGCCGATGGCGGCGGCATAGAAGCCGAACAGGAAGAAGTCGAACTGTTCAAGGAAATTGCCTGAGGTGGCGCGCAGGATCGCGCCGATACGCGACTTGATCTCGGGCGGATTGGTTGCTGGTCCAGCCATGACGTTGCTCCCGTTCAAATGTGGCCGGACCGGAACTCACTTCTCGGCAGGCGACAGATTGTGTTGCTGCGACAATCTGTCCTACCCCTTGCCGCGCAGGGCGCGGCGGGTCAATCGGTTTTCAGGAGGAAGCTGATGATTTTTCAGGCTTTATTTTGCGTCGCAGCAACGATCCACTGACGGAACGCTGCGAGCTTTGGCGCCTCGCGGCGACCCTCCGGCGCGACCAGGTAGAAGCCCGCATCGGCCGGCAGCGCGATCTTGAAGGGGACGACGAGGCGGCCTTTGGCGATGTCGTCCTGCACGTAGGACGTTCGCCCCATCGCCACGCCGATGCCGTCGATCGCGGCCTGGATGGTCATGAAGATCATGTCGAAGGTGATGCCGGGCTGCTTGGCGATGTCGGCCGGCAGGCCTGCCGCCGTCAGCCACAGCCGCCAGTCGTCGCTGTTGGCGTTGGAGGTGTGCAGCAGCGGATGATTTCGCAGATCCTCCGGACGCTGTAGCGGCTTGTCGCCGCGCAGCAGTGACGGACTGCACACCGGAAACAGCTCGTCGGCCATCAGCCAGTCGGCACGCAGGCCCGGCCACTGGCCGCGGCCATAGCGGATTGCGGCATCGACATCGTCGCGCTGGAAGTCGACGAGGCTGGTCGACGTGGTGATGCGGACGTCGATGCCGGGATGCTGCTCCTGGAAGTCGGTCAGCCGCGGCAGCAGCCATTTTGCGGCAAGCGAGGCCAGCGTCGAGAGGGTCAGCACCTTGTCGTCGTCCCTGCGCAGCAGGCGGTCGGTGGCGAGGCGGAGGTCGTTGAAGGCGGCGCGGACCCCCGGCAGGTAGTCGCGCGCCTCCGGCGTCAGCGCCAGCGCGCGGTTCTGCCGGATGAACAGGCGGATGCCGAGCTCCTCCTCCAATCGCCGGATCTGATGGCTGATCGCGGTCTGCGTCACGTTCAGCTCGCTCGCCGCCAGCGTGAAGCTGAGATGGCGCGCGGCGGCCTCAAAGGCCCGCAATCCGTTCAGGGAGGGCAATCTGGCAGTCATCTGGCAGCAGGATACATGACGTTATTTCATGCGAAGAGGTACAAATTGTCGTTTGTCGCAACGCACTGGAGCGCAGATATTAGCGGTCAACTTAGCTCCAGGAGCTGAAAATGTCTACCTTGACCCAGAATTCGATGACAAATCATCATGCGCCAGGCCTGATCCAGCAGATCGGCGAGACGCTCCATGTCTGGCACGAGCGCTACCGGACCCGCCGCGAGCTGACCAACTGGACGGCCCGCGACCTGCACGATGTCGGCCTGTCCTGGTCCGACATTGCCTATGAGGCCGACAAACCCTTCTGGCGGGCCTGATTGGCCGCTAGGCCGGCGCCGCCTGATCACAGGGGCGCCGGCGGTCCCTCTTTCCGCAGGGCTCGTGTCATGAGCACTCTTCGCCTGGAAGATCTGAAGCAATATTCGGACGCGCTACGCACCCGGCAGGGCGAGGCGATCAACGTTCGCTTCGTCGAGCCGCGCGACACCGAGGAGCTTCAGCACTATTTCCGCTCGCTCTCGACCCGCTCCCGCTACAACCGCTTCTTCGGCGCGCTCAGCGAATTGCCGAAGGGCCTGCTGAACGAATTCCTCGAGGTCGGCGCGCGCGAACGCTTTACCGTGGTCGCGACCAAGATGGTGGACGGCTTCGAGACGATCGTCGCCGAAGCGCGCTACGCTTTCCATGCCGAGACCTCGACGCTCGAATTCGGCCTGTCGGTCGACGACCGCTGGCAGGGCCACGGCATCGCCACCGCGCTCATGAAGAATCTCGAATGCCGTGCGGCCGCGCTTGGCGCCGGGCACATGTTCGGCGACACGCTGCGCGCCAACGAGACCATGATCTCGCTTGCCCGCAAATCCGGATTCGCCTTCGTCAATCATCCCGATGACTGGAAGCTGGTGCGCTTCGACAAGGAGATCGCGGTCGCACCGAAGGACATTCCCTGCGCGAGCTGGCGTCTCGCCGCCCTTTCCCGTCAGGCCGACAGCCCCTCAGCCTCGGCCTGACACGACTGCAAGCCCGGCTCGGGTCGACCTGAGCCGGGCATTTTTTTGCTCTCACTCAAGCGCCGTCGTTGGCGAAGTCGGTGGAGGTCGCGACCGACCGCCAAGCTGCCAGCTCCCTCGCAACGAACGCGTTCTTCGCCTCGATTCGCTCCACCGTGTCGCTGCCGAGCGGCAGCCGCAGCGCCGGGTTCTTGGCGTCCACCAGCTTGAGGAAGGCCTGCGCCAGCTTGCGCGGGTCGCCGCGCTGGCCGCCATTGACGTCGGCCGCGTGCGCGCGGGTCTTGCCGACGCTCTCGTGATAGTCGTCGATCACTTGCGCGGTGCGCGACAGCGAGCTGTCGTCGAGGAAGTCGGTGCGGAAGAAGCCGGGCTCGACCACGGTCACCTTGATGCCGAGCGGTGCGACTTCGCCGGCCAGCGCCTCGCTCAAGCCCTCGACCGCAAACTTGGTCGCGCCATAGACGCCCCAGCCGGGATAGCCGGTGTAACCGCCGACCGACGAGATGTTGATGATATGGCCCGACCGCTGGCGGCGCATATGCGGCAGCACCGCGCGGGTGACGCTGAGCAGGCCGAATACGTTCGTGCCGAACAGCTTTTGTGTTTCCGCGTCGCTGGCTTCCTCGATCGCACCCAGGAGGCCATAGCCCGCATTGTTGACGAGGATGTCGATGCGCCCGAACTTCTTCACCGCCTGGCCCGCGGCCTCATGCGCTTCCGCCTCGCTGGTGACGTCGAGCCGGGTGGCCAGCAGCTGCTCGTGGCTGCCGAGCCGTGCGGTGACGGTCGATGGGTCGCGCGCGGTCGCGACGACGGCGTCGCCCGCCTTCAGCGCCGCCTCGGCGATCAAAGCACCAAATCCGCGGGACGCTCCTGTGATGAACCAGACACGCATGATGTTGCCCTTTCCATTCTTGGCTACGGCGACGTGCCGAAGCCGATGGGCAAGGTGTAGCGGCTCGCCATAGCTGAGATAATCCGCTATGAATTTTGCAAGCTACTGAATAAAATTCATCAATGCGGATCGACCCGTCCGACCTCGCGACCTTCCTCGCCATCGCCCGCCACCGCAGCTTTCGCGCGGCGGCGACCGAGCTTGGCGTTACGCCGTCGGCGCTGTCCCACGCCCTGCGCAATATCGAGGAGCGGCTGGGCTTGCGCCTCGTCAACCGCACCACCCGCAGCGTCGCGCTCACCGAGGCCGGCGAGCGGCTGTTCGCCCGCATCACGCCGGCCTTCCGCGACATCGACGACGCGCTCGAGGATCTCAATAATTTTCGCGGCAAGCCCGCCGGCGCGCTACGCTTCACCGCCGCGCGCCAATCGGCACAGCTCGTGCTGCTGCCGATCGTGACGCGCTTCCTGAAATCATTCCCTGACGTCAGCGTCGAGATCGTCATCAACGATGCCCTGATCGACATGGTCGCGGCCGGCTTCGACGCCGGCGTGCGTTTCGGCGAGACCATTGCCGCCGACATGATCGCAGTGCCGATCGGCCCGCGGCATCGTTTTGCCGTGGTCGGCTCACCCGCCTTCTTCAAGGCGCACAAGCAGCCAGCCACGCCGCGCGACCTGAAAGGCCTGCCTTGCATTCGCTACCGCTTCACCTCAGGCGCGCTCTACCACTGGGAGTTCGAGCGCGGCGGCATCGAGCTCACCATAGACGTCACCGGACCGCTGACGATGAACGACCAGGATCTAATGGTCGATGCCGCGCTCGATGGTGCCGGCCTCGCCTATGTGTTCGAGGCGCAGGTAGAAGCACTATTGGCAAAACGCAAGCTGGTCCGCGTGCTCGCCGACTGGTGCCCGGCCTATCCCGGCTTCTTCCTGTACTACCCAAGCCGCCGCCAATTGCCGGCAGCGCTGCGGGCGTTCGTGGATTTCGCGCGGTCGGCTGCTACGTAGACACCGTGTCTCCCCGACGTCGTCCTGGCGAAAGCCAGGACCCATTGCCACAGGGAGTGGTTTGACGAAGACACGTCATTCGGTACGGCGATTGAGGCTATGGAGGGATCACGCGGTATGGGTCCTGGCTTTCGCCAGGACGACACCGAGTGTGTGGCACCGCCGCGACGCCCTACTTCCCCGTGAACACCGCCTTGCGCTTCTCGATGAAGGCCTGCACCGCCTCCTTGTGATCGGCGGTCGTGGTGAGGCGGATCAGCCGTTCGGCCTCGTGATCGCGGGCGGTCTCGAAATCGAACTGGATGGCTTCGTCGAGATTGTCCTTCATGTAGCGCAGCGCCTGGCGCGGGCCTTCGGCGAGGGATTTGGCCAGCGCGAAGGCCTCGGCTTGCAGTCGGTCGTCGGGCACGACGCGGTTGACGAGGCCGATGGCTTCACAACGCGCGGCATCGACCCTGTCGCCGGTGAACATCAGTTCGCGCGCCCGCGCGGTGCCGACCAGCCGCGTCAACAGCCAGGCGATGCCGTAATCGCCGCTCAGCGCGATGCGGGCATAGCCGGTGGCGACGAAGGCGGATTGCGCGGCGATGCGGATGTCGCAGGCCATGGCGATGGCAAGCCCCGCGCCGACCGCCGGCCCCGGCAGCGCGGCGATCGTGGGTTTGCGCACCGACACGAGCGCGCCGGTGAGCAGGCGCTGCCGCTCCTGGAGATCGGTGATGCGATCATCCAGCGACATCTCCAGCTTCTTCGGATCGCGATGCGCGCCCATGCCCTTGACGTTGCCGCCGGCGCAAAAGGCTTCGCCCGCGCCGGTGATCAGCAGCGCGCCGACGTTGGGATCCTCGGCGCAGGTCCGTATCATCGTGCGCAGCGCCGGCGTCAGCGTGTCCGACAGCGAATTGCGCGCCTCCGGCCGGTTCAGCGTGATCACCGCGACGCGGTCGCGGATGACGCAGAGGAGTTCGCTGGTGCCGGTGTCGACGGTGGTGTCCGTGGTCATGTCGCTCCCCTTGTTCCTGTTGTCATTCCGGGCCGATGCGAAGCATCGAACCCGGAATCTCGAGATTCCGGATTCGGCTCTTCGAGCCGCTCCGGAATGACAAACTTAACTCAAAACTTCTCAACCCAAGGCCGCAGCTCCAGCTCCCAGCTCCAGGCGCTGCGCGGCTGCTGCAACACGTTCCAGTAGCTTTCTGCAATCGCGTCGGGATCGAGCATTGAATCCGGATTGTCGGCTGCTTCCGTCCGCGCCGCACTCCTGATACCGCCGTCGATCACGAAATGTGCGACATGGATGCCTTGCGGCGAGAGTTCGCGCGCCATGCTCTGGGCGAGGCCGCGCAGCGCGAACTTGCCCATCGCGAAGGAAGCGGACTGCGCATAACCCTTGACGCTGGCCGAGGCGCCGGTGAACAGGATCGCGCCGTGCCTGTTCGGCAGCATGCGCTTGGCCGCCTGTTGCGCCACCAGGAAACCACCATAGGCGCTGACCGCGATGGCCTGTGCGACATCGGCCGGGACGAGGTCGACGATCGGCCCCCGGGTGCGGCCGCTGGCATTGTAGACGACGAGATCGGGCGTGCCGATCTCGCGCTCGACGAGGCCGAACAGGCGCTCGACCTCATCCGGCTCCGTCGCGTTGCAGGCATAGGCTCTTGCACCGGTCTCGGTGCAGAGCGCGCCCAGCTTCTCGATCTTCCGCGCGGCAAGCGCCACGCGAATGCCTTGTGTGGACAGCAGCCGCGCCAGCGAGGCGCTCAGGCCCTCGCCGGCGCCGACGATGAGCGCGATCTTGTATTTCGGGTGTTCCATGGCGTGATCTCTCGGAGACGGGAAGCCGCTGATCTATGCATCCGCCGTGCGGACAACCAGCCGGGGTGCAGGCCCGGCCGATCACAATTCCGCAGAGCGAATTGCTCCTTCACCGCGATCATGCCTCCCTGACAATTTGCGGCTTTATCCGGCTTCCTGGCTGGAGCATGATCGACATCATCCCAAGCGGCAAGCGCTAAGAAATGCCGGCGGGCGGAAACGAAGAGGACAATCATGCACAAGCCGGTCACAGCGCAGCCGAAAGATGCCGCGGCCGCACCATCCGGCCTGCTGGCGCCCGATACCACGGGCATGAATTTCTACCGTGCCGATCCGGCGCTGACGGATTTGTTGCGCATCCATCTGCCGGAGACGCTGTTCCGTCACATCGAGCCGCATCTCGATCGCCTCGGCGAGCTCGCCGGCGGCCATCTCGACGACTGTGCGCGCCTCGCCGACCGGCACACGCCGGTGCTGCACCAGCGTGACAAGTTCGGCCGCGACGTGCAGTGGATCGAATACCACCCGGCCTATCGCGAACTGGAGAAGGCTGCGTTCGGCGAGTTCGGCATCCACGCGCTGTCGATCCGCAAGGGCATCATGGGCTGGCCGGACAAATATCCTGTCGTGGCAAAGCACGCCTTTACCTTCCTGTTCAACCAGACCGAATTCGGCATGGGCTGCCCGATCAACGTCACCGACGGCTGCGCAAAACTCCTGGCGAATTTCGGCAGCGAGGCGCTGAAGGCAAAATATCTCGATGGTCTCACCCAGACCGACATGAGCAAGCTGACGCAAGGAGGCCAGTTCATGACCGAGAAGGAGGGCGGCTCCGACGTCGGCACGCTGACCACGCGCGCCGTGCAGGAGGGCGACCATTGGCGCCTCACTGGCGAGAAATGGTTCTGCTCGAACGCGGACGCCAAGGTGGTGATGCTGCTGGCGCGTCCCGAAGGCGCCGGCCCCGGCACGCGCGGCGTCGGCCTGTTCCTGATGCCGCGCTTCCTCGACGACGGCGCGCAGAACCACTACCGCATCGTGCGTCTGAAGGACAAGCTCGGCACGCGCTCGATGGCCTCAGGGGAGATCAAGCTCGAAGGCGCGATCGCCTACGCCGTCGGCAAGCTCGACCGCGGCTTCGTGCAGATGGCCGAGATGGTGAATTCGTCGCGGCTCTCCAACGGCGTCAAATCCACCGCGCTGATGCGCCGCGCCCATCACGACGCCATGACGGTGGCGAAGAACCGCGTGGTGTTCGGCAGCCGCATCATCGACCTGCCGCTCGGCCGGCGGCAGATGCTGAAGATCATGCTGCCGGTCGAGCAGGCGCTGTCGATGAGCTTCCTCACCGCCGACGCGCTCGACCGCGCCGAGGCCGGCAGCCAGGATGCGGCGGCGCTGCTGCGTATCCTGACGCCCACGCTGAAATTCCGCGCTACGCGCGATGCACGAAAAGTCTGCGGCGATGCGCTCGAGATGCGTGGCGGCATCGGTTATATCGAGGAATTCGCCACCGCCCGGCTGCTGCGCGACGCTCATCTCGGCTCGGTCTGGGAAGGCACCGGCAACATCGTCGCGATCGATGCGCTGAGGCGCGCGGTCGGCCGCCACGGCGCCGAGGCTGCGCTTGCCGCCGACCTGCATGCCCGGCTCGATGACAGCGCGTCTGTGCCGCAGGCCTGGCGCGACCGCCTGCGCGGTCTCACCGATCGCGCGGTCGGCTTCGCGCGCGAGGTCGCGGGCAAGTCAGAGAACGAGGCCGACGCGCGGCGTGCCACCAGCCTGCTCTATCATGTCGCAAGCGCCGTCGCGCTCGCGTGGGAAGCGCATCGCATCCACGCCATGCGAGGCGATGCGCGCCGGCTGCTGCTGTCGCGTCTGGTGATCGATCACCGGGTGTCGCCGAGCGATCCGTTCCGGCTGACGGAAAATGCCGCGCAAGCGAAGATTGCCGCGCTGCTGTTTGGCGATCGCGCGGCTGGGGTGAGCGAGGTTGGCGAACTGGTTCTGGCAGCGTAGGCTGCGCCCGCGTTCAAAATAAAAAAGCGACAGGGAGTGCTCGATGAAGGCCGCCGTCCTCTATGAAGTCAACAAGCCGCTGGTCATCGAGGATGTCAGCCTGCCGAAGCCGGGCCCGCGCGAGGTTTTGATCCGCACATCGGTCGCCGGCCTCTGCCATTCCGACCTGCACTTCATGGAAGGCCTCTATCCACATCCGCTGCCCGCGGTGCTCGGGCACGAATCCGCCGGCGTGGTCGAGCAGGTCGGCTCCGACGTCACCTACGTGAAGCCGGGCGACCACGTCGTCACCTGCCTGTCGGTGTTCTGCGGCACCTGCGACAATTGCACCACCGGCCGTACCGTGCTCTGCACCGATACCACGGTGAAGCTGCTGCCGGGCGTCTCCGACCGCATGCAATGGTCGCGCTCCGAGAAGCTGCATCAGTTCCTCAATCTCTCGTCCTTCGCCGAGCAGATGCTGGTGCACGAGAACGCGATCGTCAAAATCCGGAAGGAGATGCCGCTCGATCTCGCCGCGCTGATCGGCTGCGGCGTCATCACCGGCTATGGCGCGGTGGTGAACACGGCGAAAGTGACAGCCGGCGAGACCGTGGCGGTGATCGGCTGCGGCGGCGTCGGCATGGCCGCGATCAACGGGGCGCAGATCGCGGGCGCCGGCCGCATCATCGCCATCGACACCAACCCGGCCAAGCTCCAGCTCGCGACCAAGCTGGGCGCGACCGACATCATCAACCCCGTCGACGGCGACGTCGTGAAGCAGGTCCGCGATCTCACCAATGGCGGCGTGCATCATTCCTTCGAGGTGCTCGGCCGCAAGGAAACCGCGGAGCAGGCGTTTGGCATGCTCGCCTCCGGCGGCACCGCCACCATCGTCGGCATGATCCCGTTCGGCCAGAAGATCGAGCTGCACGGCTTCGACTTCCTGCGCGAACGCAAGATCCAGGGCTCTTCGATGGGCTCGAACCATTTCCGCGTCGACATGCCGCGCCTGGTCGATTTCTTCCTGCGTGGCCGGCTGCACCTGGAGGACTGGATCTCGGCCAAGCTGAAGCTGTCGGAAATCAACGAGGGCTTTGCCAACATGAAGGCGGGCAAGACGCTGCGAAGCGTGATCGTGTTTGATAGCTAGCACCGGCGGCGCCCCGAAACAGGTGTCATCGCCCGGCTTGACCGGGCGATCCAGTACTCCGCGGCGGGAGTTGAATGAACGAACTGCTGCCGCGGAGTACTGGATGCCCCGCCTTCGCGGGGCATGACAGTCCGTAGCCCGGATGGAGCGAAGCGCAATCCGGGATCTTTGTCGCGGATCGGCCGTCCCGGATTTCGCTTCGCTCCATCCGGGCTACAGGAAACCCCGCCTCACCGCGACACGTGGGCCGACACCGCGAGCCATTTGCCGTTCTTCTTCGACCAGCAATCGGTGTAGCGGCCCGTCGCCTGCTGGCCGTCTCCCGTGGTGTAGCTTGTCGCGGCGTGGATGATGGCGAAGTCGCCCATGATGCGGATGATGACGTCGTGCTCCCTGAGGTTCCGGATCGCGATTGGCCGCGCCGTCTGTTCCAGGAAAGCGGCGCGGTCGACCAATGTCTTGTCGGGATTGGAGCAATAGAACTCCGGCGCCAGGATCTGGTCGAACCGCTTGACGTCGCAGTTCTGCACGGAGGCGACGTAGTCGCGGTTGAGCGCGGTGAGCTCTTGCATGTCCTGGCTCATGACGTCCTCTTCCCTGTGGTCGTTGACGACAGGACTAATCATCGAACAATGGCGGCGGTGTGAAGCCGCCGAATTCGCGCTCGATCAGCTCGGCGAGCTTCAAGGGCGTGCGATCCTCGAGGAAGGGGCCGACGATCTGGACGCCGACCGGCAGGCCGCCCTTCGACAGACCGAGCGGAACGGCCGTTGCCGGCAGGCCCGGAAGCGTCGCAATGCCCGGCCATGCGAGCTGGTCGGAATAAGGATAGTCCGTGCCGTCGATGTCGATTCTTCGCAGGCGTTGCTCCGGCAAATGATCATGCGGAAAGGCCGGCGTCGGCATGATCGGGCAGATCACCGCGTCGAAGGTCTTGAACAGCGCGCGCCATTGCGCGCGCAGGCCGGCGCGGGCGCCGGCGTCGAACACCCAGGCGCGGTGGCTTGCAGTAATGCCGCGCAGTCGCTCCGCGCCGAGGCTCCGGTCCTCCGGCGACAGTTGACTCGCTCGGGCTTGCGCATCCGCCAGCTCGTCGGGCAGGAAGAACGCGCCGAGGAAGCTCAGCAGCATGCGCATGTAAAGCCGCGACGTTTCCGCGAAGTCCGGAAGCAGCGTGCTCTCGCGCGCGACGGTCACGCCGGCTTTCGTGAGGTCGGTGGCGAGCTTGTCGATCGCGCCGCGCACGTCCCGGTCAGTCGGCAGCAGCGGATGGCTCTCGATCACCAGGACGCGAAAATCGCGCAGCGCCTGATGCCGCGCAGCAGGCAAATCGAGTCTGTAGGCGACGCCGGCATCGAGCGGATCCGGTCCGGCCATGACGTCGAGCAGCAAGGAAAGATCCGCTGCCGTGCGCGCCATCGGACCGATGACGGCGAGGTCGCCTTCGCGCGGAATGGCCGGAAACGGCGGCGGAGTCTCGCCGCGCGCTGCGCAGAGATTGATGGTCGGCTTGTGAGCGAAGATGCCGCAATGAAATGCCGGCACACGCAGGGAGCCGCCGATGTCGGAGCCGGTGGCGAGCACGCAATAGCCCGCGGCGAGGGCTGCCGAAGATCCCCCGGACGATCCACCCGGCGTGCGGCCGAGATCATAGGGGTTGTTCGTGGTGCCGTAGATGTCGTTGTAGCTCTGCCAGTCGCCGAGGCCTACCGGGACGTTGGTCTTGCCGAGGATCACGCCGCCGGCCTGCTTGATGCGTACCACCGGTAGCGCGTCTTCGACAGGCTTGAAATCCTTCTGCGGAACGAAGCCCCAGGTCGTCGGCAGGCCGGCGATGTTGAAGGATTCCTTGATCGTCAAGGGCAGGCCGAGCAGCGGCTTGCGCTCGCCGCGCGCCAATCCGGCGTCCGCCTCGCGCGCCGCAACGAGTGCGCGATCGAAATCGCGCACGCAGACCGCGTTGATCTTGCCGTCGTGCCGTTCGATGCGGTCGATCGCGTCCCGCGTGAGCTCGACCGCGGAGACCTTCTTCGTGGTCAATGCCGCCGACAGCTCGACCGCGCTCTTGAAACTCCATTCGGATTTGGCCACGGCGCTTCTCCCGCTCTGGTTGTTGGAGGATGATGCGCAGTTTGGCCGAACGCCGCAACCGTTGTTTGATCGCGATTGATATGTGGATGAGGCTCGTCGGGCAGTGCCAAAAAGTCAGTGTCATCGCCCGGCTTGACCGGGCGATCCAGTACTCCAGAGGCCCGCGTTTGAGAGCTCGCTCTCGCCATATCCGCTGCGGCGTACTGGATCGCCCGCCCCAGTGCGCAAGTGCGCACAAGGCGGGCGATGACAGCGAGTGTGAGGTCGTTATGCCGCTCCGATCAATATCCCCACCGCCAGCACGATCGCGCCTCCGAGCACGATCTGGAACACGGCCTGGAGGAACGGCGTGTCCATGTAGCGCGAGCGGATGAAGGCGATCGCCCATAGCTCGAAGAACACGACGACTCCGGCGATGGCCGTTGCGATCCAGAATGCATTGGCCCAGCTGTCGGGCACCAGATAGGGCGCGGTATGACCAAGCCCGCCGAGCGTCGTCATCAGGCCGCAGGTGAGACCGCGCAGCCACGGCGAGCCGCGCCCCGTCAGCGAGCCGTCGTCGGACAGCGCTTCCGCAAATCCCATGCTGATGCCGGCCCCGATCGAGGCGGCGAGGCCCACCAGAAACGTCTGCCAGTTCTGGTGGGTGGCAAACGCGGCGGCAAACAGCGGCGCCAGCGTCGAGACCGATCCGTCCATCAGGCCGGCAAGGCCGGGCTGCACATATTGCAGCACGAACATGCGGCGGTTGGTGCGATCTTCCTCCGCGCGCACATCGGGACTGAGGATCTGGTCCGCCAGCTTTGCGGCCATCTCTTCGTGGCCTTTCTCGGCTTCGGCGAGATCGCCGAGCAAACGGCGTACGCCGACATCCTGCGCCTGTTCGGCGGCCTTCACGTAAAAGCGCTCGGCCTGCAATTCCATGGTCTCGACTTCCCTGCGGATGGTGTCGAGCGACAGGTTCTTGGTGAGCCAGACCGGGCGGCGGCGCAGGAAGCCTTTGACATCCTCGCGGCGGATGGGAGGCAGGTGCGGACCGAAACGCTGCTCGTACATTTCCAGCAGCATGTGACGATGTCCGCGCTCCTCCTCGGCCATCTGCTCGAAGATCTTGGCCGAGTCCGGGTAACGCTCCCTCAGATCCTCGGCGAAGGTCATGTAGATGCGGCTGTCCTCCTCCTCGGAGGAGATCGCGACCGCAAGCACCTCGCGCTCGGTCAGATCGGCAAAATTCTTCACGACGGCCCTGTCCCACTAGTTTAGAATTATTCTAAACTATATAGGCCGCCGTGGTTCCCGGGTCAAATCAACCGGCGCGGGCCTTATTCAGTAAGTCTTGGCAAGGAAGTCGAGCAGCAAGCGGCTCACCTCGGCCGGCTGCTCCTGCTGCACCCAATGGCCGGCTCCGTCGACGAGATGACAGCCGAGCATCTTGGTGCACGCGCTCTTCTGCATCGCCTCAAACACGCCGGGGCGCTGATAGGTGCCCCAATCCTGTTTGCCCGAGATGAAGCAAGAGGGAACGTCGATGCTGCGGCCCGCAAACAGCTGCAACTCGTTGTTGAAAGCGGCCGAGGTGCCGCAGCGATACCATTGCAGCCCGCCCTGGAAGCCGGTGCGGCCATATTCGGAGCTGTAATAGGCGAGGTCGTTGTCCGGCAGCCATTGATTGGCGGCGATCGCTGCCGGCGAAGGCATCTCCTTGGCGACCGTCTCCGCCATGGTCTCGTTCAGATCCATCACATAATAGGTCGGCAGCTTTGCCAGCTCACCTGCCGACCACGATTTGAGCGGATAGGGCTTGTTGTCGGTCCAGTCCGCGCTCTTGTGATGGTAATAGGCGCGCAGGAAATCATGCACGCCCTGTTGTGCGTGATGCATGTCGGCGTTGGCGGTGCGCGTCGAATAGTACCATTGATAGTGGATTCGCGGACGTGGCAGGGCCGCGAGCTCGCGATGCACAGGATCTTCGGCCGGCGCCTGCGCCGGCGCATCGACCGTGCCAAACGGCAGCGGCGGTGGTCCGCCGAACGGCGCGCTCATCATCACGACCGAGCGGAATATGTCGGGCCGGATCAGCGCGCACCAGGATGCGACCGGGCTGCCGAAATCATGCCCGACCAGATCGACCTGCCTGTAGCCGAACGCCGACACCAGACCCAGCGCGTCGCGCACCAGGTTGAACAGACGGAATGGCGCGAGGTCGCCGTCGTAATCCCCGGTCCATCCGGTGGTGCGGCCATAGCCGCGCTGGTCCGGCGCGATCACGTGATAGCCGGCGGCGGCGAGCGCCGGCATCACCTTGCGCCAGGAGAAGGCAAGCTCCGGAAAGCCGTGCAGCAGCAGGATGCAGGGGCGGCCCTTGGTCTCGAAGCCGGCCTCCAGCACATGCATGCGCAAGCCGTTGATGCCGTCGACATAGCGCGAGCGGATGCCGGCGGGCAGGGGGACGTCGGGGAGCGCTGTCATCGTTTCCTCCACTTGGGTGGAATCGTAGGGTGGGTTAGCCGAAGGCGTAACCCACCACTTCTGTCTCTGCAGAACTTAAAGAGGTGGGTTACGCTCAGCGACTGCGCTTTGCGCAGCCGCAGAGCTAACCCACCCTACGGCATCTCGTTAAACCGCCGCGCAGACGAACGCGTTGCCCTTGCGCCTGATCTTCCCGACCGACGGGGAGGGGAAATGCGCCGTGCAGCAAAGCGCGTCGGTGTCGCAATAGCGTTCCAGGAAGCTGCGGCGCGTCGTTGCGGCCGCGGCCGGATCGACGTCGAACTTGATCGACAGCTCCGGATAGAGCGTCTGCAGCGGCGAATGCATGAGATCGCCGGAAAATACGGCGTCGTCCTTGCCGCGGCCCATCGTAAACGCAACATGCCCCGGCGTGTGACCGGGCGTCGGCAGGATGCGGACGTGATCGCCGATCTGGTGGTCGTTGCCGACGAGCTCGTGGCGGTTCGCCTCGACCACCGGCAGCACACTGTCCACGAAGGGCGGGATCTCCGTCTTCGCGTTCTGAGCCGACCAACGGTCGAACTCCTGCTTGGCGAAGACGTAGCGGGCCTTGGGGAAGGTCGGCACCCAGCGGCCGTTCTCGAGCCGCGTGTTCCAGCCGACGTGATCGACGTGGAGATGCGTGCACATCACGAAGTCGATGTCGTCAGGCGAGAATCCGGCAGCGCCCAGTGCGCGCAGATAGGTGTCGTCGGTCTTCATGTTCCATTTCGGCCGCTGCGGCCGCGGCTTGTCGTTGCCGATGCAGCTGTCGATCAGGATGGTGTGGTGCGGTGTCTTCACCACATAGGACTGGAAGCACAGCAGCAGCACATCCTGCTCATCCAGCGCCTTGGCCTGCCGCATCCATGTCCGGTTCTCGGCCAGCACCTCGGGTGTCAGTCCCGGCAGCATCTCGAGCGCCGGGACGAACGAGGTTTCCTGCTCGATGACGCGATGGATGGTGAGATCGCCGACTGAAAACTTCAGGCTCATGCTCGCTTCCCTCGTGATCAGTGCGCGTCGCGCACGGATGGAATGACGATATTGGAGAGGATGTCGATCGCGGCCAAGCCTTCCTTGGGCTGGCCGTATTGCGCGGCGGTCGTCATCATGACGAGATCAAGCTCGCGCACGATGAAGATGCGCTGGCCGCCCCAGCCGAAGGCGGCAACCCATTTGACTTCCTTGTCGCCGGCCAGCGAGCGGCCCATCCACCATTGATAGCCGTAGAACAGCGTGCTGCCGAAATTGCCGATCGCCTGGAAGCGCGGCGTGATCGATTGTGCGATCCAGTCGGCCGAGACGATCTGCTGGCCGTTCCACTGGCCGCGATTGAGCACGAGCTGGCCGATCTTCGCCGCATCGCGCGGTCGCAAGCGCAGGCCCGCGGCCGCCGCGATCTTGCCGTTCTTGTAGGCCTTCCACTCGACATCGGTGATCCCAAGCGGCTGGAACAGCACCTCGCGCGCGAATGCCTCCAGCGGCTTGCCCGAGACGCGTTCGAGGATGTTGCCGAGCAGCTCAGTCCCGCCGCCATTGTAGGTCCACAGCGCATCCGGCGGCGCGGCGACCGGCTTTGCGAGCACATAGCCGATCGGATCGGCTTCAAAGGTGAGATGCGGCTCGTCGTTGCTCGGATCGGTCCAGGCCCGCGCCTCGTCCCACTTCATCCCCGAGGACATCGTCAGCAGATGGCGCAGCGTGATGGCCTCCCAGCCCGCCTGCTTCACCGTCTGATGGTCCGGGAAGAATTTGAGCACGGGCTCGTCGACCCCTGCGATCAACCTGCGATCGATCGCGATGCCGACGAGCAGCGAAACGACGCTCTTCGAAGCCGAACGCATGTCGTGCTTCGTCGTCGCGGTGAACTCGTGCTGGCCGTCCGGCTGTCCCCAGGGTTGGTCGTAGCCCGGAAAATACTGCTCGAAGACGAGCTTGCCGTGGCGTGCGACGACGACCGAATGGACCTTGGTCGCCCGCTGCTCGAGCCTCGCGGCGATGCCGCAGAGCTGCGCGCCGTCCATGCCGACACTGTCGGGTGACGCAGTGGACCAGCCGTCGTCGATCGACGATGGCGATCCGCAGGCGAGGTTTTGTTGTCCAGGCGCCATGCCGTCGGCCTGCACGGAAGTGGCTGAGACGGTCAACGCGAGCACGAGGCTCGCGCCGAGAATGCCGAGGTGGGGGAAGCGGTCGCGCATCGTCCTTCTCCCCGCCGGCCACGTGCTACGCCGCGGGCGGCACCGAGATCTTCACCGAGGGCCGCTCCAGCATCTTCTGGTGGAAGGCGTCGAGCTTCGGATAGGCCTTGCGCCAGCCGCAATCGGCGAAGCGGAAATCGGCATAGCCGAGCACGCAGACGAGGCCGATCTGCGAGATGTCGAACGGACCGTTCAGGACATCGGGCATGTTCTCGAAGCGCGCCATGCCGGTCCAGGCCCGGTTCCAATGGTCGTCCGACCACGCCTGCCATTGCAGGCCTTGCGGCCGCACCATCTTCTCGTAGCGGCACAGCAGCATGGAATCGAGCATGCCGTTGATCAGCGAGTGATTGGTCTTGGCCTTCCAGCGCCGCGGGCCGTAATCCGGGATCAGGCTGCCGCCGGCCAACTCGTTGAGATATTCGACGATGACGTAGGAATCCAGGATCACGTCGCCGTCATTGGTGATCAGCACCGGCAGCTTCTTCAGCGGCGTGATGCGCGAGTAGTCCTCGTTGGCCGTGCCCGGCGCGACGGTTGCGGGCGTCAGCTCGATCTTGTCGATCAGCCCAAGCTCGATCGCGGCGATGCGCACCTTGCGGGCGAAGGGCGATGCGGCGGAGAAGGAGAGTTTCATCGGAAATATCCTACGCGGTGACCGGCAATTGGTTTTCGTCATTGCGAGCGAAGCGAAGCAATCCAGTCTGTCTCCGGGGAAATAGTCTGGATTGCTTCGTCGCTTCGCTCCTCGCAATGACGGGGAGAGGGCGGAGGCTTACGCCGCAATAATCTCCTGCCGCTGCTCGCCGAGGCCCTCGATGCCGAGCGTCACGACGTCGCCGACATTGAGGAAGGTCGGCGGCTTCATGCCGAGGCCGACGCCGGGCGGGGTGCCCGTGGTGATGATGTCGCCCGGCAGCAGCGTCATGAACTGCGAGACGTAGGAGATGCACTTGGCCATGGAGAATATCATGGTCGTGGTCGAGCCGGTCTGGCGACGCTGACCGTTGACGTCGAGCCACATCGACAGGTTCTGCACGTCCTTGATCTCGTCCCTGGTGGCGAGCCACGGGCCGACCGGGCCAAACGTGTCGTGCGACTTGCCCTTGGTCCACTGTCCCAGGCGCTCGGTCTGGAAGTTGCGCTCGGAGACGTCGTTGCAGACGCAATAGCCGGCCACGTAGTTCAGCGCATCGGCTTCCGAGACGTACTTGGCGCGGGTGCCGATGATCGCGGCGATCTCGACCTCCCAGTCGAGCTTGGTCGAGCCGCGCGGCTTCTCGACCGCGTCGTTCGGGCCGGACAGCGAGGTGTTCGCCTTCATGAAGATGATCGGCTCGGTCGGAATCGCTGCTCCCGTTTCCTTGGCGTGGTCGCTGTAGTTGAGGCCGATGGCGACGAATTTCGAGATGCCGGTGACCGGCGCGCCGAACCGCGGCTTGCCGGAGACGGCGGGCAGCGCGGCGGGGTCGAGGGCGGCGAGCTTCTTCAGGCTTTCCGGCGAATAGGCCTCGCCGGTCAGGTCCTTCACATGCGCCGACAGGTCGCGCAACTGGCCGGATTTGTCGATCAGGCCGGGTTTTTCCGCACCCTTTTCGCCATAACGAACAAGCTTCATTCTCGTTTCTCCCTGGAGATGGACCGATCGGTTAAACAGCTTCATGGAACAGGGCGGCGGGAAATTCAACCGCTCAAAGCGGGGCGCATTGCAGCCCCTCGCTCGTAGGGTGGGTTAGCACGTGGCTGCGCGAAGCGCAGTCCGGGCGTAACCCACCTCTTCTGTTTCCGAGGGGATAGACCGTGGTGGGTTACGCCTTCGGCTAACCCACCCTACGATTGCATCTCACCCCAGCGCCACGAGCCTGAACGCGTCCCCGTCCCGCATGATGTGTCCGGCCGAGTAATGCCCGCCGATCACCAGCGTCGGGGTGTCGGCAAAGCGCGAGAACACCTTGTGCCGGGTCGCCGCCGATTGAGCGGGATCGGTATCGACGACCGAGCACCAGTCGAGATGCGCCATCTGGCAGGGATGATGGGCGACGTCGCCGGTGAGCAGCCCCTGTTCACCGCCGGACTCGATCAGGACGCTCATGTGACCGGGGCTGTGGCCGGGGGTCGGGATCACGCTGATCTCGTCGGACAGCCGGTGGTCGTTCGGGATCAGCTCGGCCTGGCCCGCATCGACGACCGGTTTCACGGAATCGTCGAACACCGCGATCTTGTCCGGTTCGGTCGAATGGTCGCGCCAATACTCATATTCGGTCCTGCCGAACACATAGCGCGCCTCCGGGAAGGTCGGCACCCATTTGCCGTCGACCAGTTTCGTATTCCAGCCGACATGGTCGACATGAAGATGCGTGCACAGCACGGTGTCGATGCTGTCAGGGGCAAATCCCGCTGCCGTCATGGTCTCCAGAAACGGCGTGCTGCGGTTATTCCAGACCGGGACGCCGCGGCCCTGCTTGTCGTTGCCGAGACCGGTGTCGACCACGATGCGGCGCGTCGGCGTCTCCACCACCAGCGCGTGGATCGACATTTTCAGCCGGCCCTCGTCGGTGGCGAAATGCGGGATCAGCCAGGGCAGCTTCCGGATTTCATCGTTGGTCGCGGCCGGCAGGATGAAGCGGGTCGAGCCGACTGTCTCCATCTCGACGAGCTTCGTAATCCTGACCTTGCCCACCTTCCACGACATCCGGCGTGTCCCCATGTTCTTGCTTTGCGCCTCGCTGTCATTCCGGGGCGATGCGCAAGCATCGAACCTGGAATCTCGAGATCGTTGCGTGAGATTCCGGGTTCGCGACTACGTCGCGCCCCGGAATGACGAGAGAGGACGCTTTGGCGCGGAAACATGCGGGTTTCCGCCATGAAGCGCAATGGATCATCTGATGGCGCGCCGCGTTATCGCTAGAACACAGGACAAGCCGGAGGGAAAGACGATGCCAGAGCTTGCAATTTCCGCCGAGAAGGTCGCTTTCATCATCGAGAAGGCCCGCGAATTCGACGTCAAGGAAGCTGCATCCGATCCGGACTCGGGCTCGAACCCCTCCGACGATGACGAGATCGACGTGCTGGAAGACACGACGTCCGATCCGGTCGCAAGCGAGTTGATCGGCTTCATCGGGGCGCTGAACGAGGACGAGCAGCTCGACCTCGTGACGCTGATGTGGCTCGGCCGCGGCGACGGCTCCGTCGACGAGTGGGACGACCTGCGCGCCCGCGCCGCCGAGGCCCGCGCCGAATACAAGGCGCCCCGGCGCGAAGCTGTGCAATATCTACTGGGCGAGCCGATGCTGGGCGATCTGTTGGCCGACGGCATGGACGAGCTGGGCATCGACTGGACCGACGAGCGGACCACGCCGGTATCCTAGAGCTGAAGATCTACACGAGGTCGTCATGCCCGGGCTTGTCCCGGGCATCCATGTTCTTCGTGCCGTGAGCAAGACGTGGATGGCCGGGACGAGCCCGGCCATGACGCTGTGGAAGCTTCAACGGACCAACTCAGCTCTCACCGTGCGCAGTCGACGATCACGGTACCGAGCTTGTCGCCCTTCTCGACGGCGAGATGCGCCTGCGCCGTGTCGGATAACGCAAACTGCGCCGCGATAGTGTGTAGCCGCGGCCCCGCCGCCAGCCATTTCGTGATGTCGGCCTGCGCCGCCGCGAGCAGCACCGGCGGCAGTGCGAACAGCACCAGCGTGCGCAGCACGATGCACTTTTCCATCAGCTCGCGCATCGGGACAACCGGCGTGCGGTTGCCGTTGGTGGCATAGACCGCAATGGTCGAATTCAGCGCCATCAACTTCAAGGTGGTGGCGATGTTGCCGCCGAAATCGACGTCCACCACGCGGTCCACGCCGCGTCCGCCGGTGAAGGCCATCGCCTTGGCAACGACGTCTTCGTCCCTGTAATTGACCACGAGATCGGCGCCCGCACGCCGCGCCTGCTCGGCCTTCATCGCCGAGCTGACGGTCGCGATCACCTGCGCGCCACCCCATTTGGCGAGCTGCACAGCATAGTGGCCGACCGCGCCGGCACCGCCGGTGACGAGCACGGTCTTGCCGACGATCGGCCCGTCCGCAAACAGGCCGCACCATGCAGTCATCGCGGGGATGCCGAGCGTTGCGCCCTCCGCGAAAGAGAGGTTATCCGGCAGCGGCGTCACCAACTGCTCGGCGAGCGCGATATATTCCGCCGCCGTGCCGAACGCGCGGCCGTTGCGCTGGCCGTTGAACAGCCAGACGCGGTCGCCGAGCTTAAAGCGCGTCACGTCGTCGCCGACCTGGTCGACAAACCCCGCGCCGTCGCTGTTCGGAATGACGCGCTCGTATTCCATCGCGCGATAGCCGCCGCCGCGCCGGCCGACATCGGCCGCGTTCACGCCGGAGGCTTCCAGGCGAATGCGCACCTCGCCTGGGCCCGCGACCGGCGCCGGCATCTCACCGTAGGTGAGGACGTCGACGGCCGGCCCCGTCTGTTCGTACCAGACCGCCCTCAAAGCGTGCCCGGGAACGCGCCGCCGTCGAGCAGAATATTCTGCCCGGTGATGAAGCCGGCTTTGGCGCCGCAGAGGAAGGCGCAGGCATAGCCGAACTCGTCGGGCTGGCCGAAGCGGCCGGCGGGGTTGAGCTTGGCGCGCTCGGTCAGGATCTGCTCGGGCGTTGTACCGCGCTTGTCGGCCTCGGCCTTGGCGGTGCCGGTCAGGCGATCGGTCTCGAACGGGCCCGGCAGCAGGCCGTTGATGGTGACGTTGTTGATCACGGTCTTGCGCGACAGGCCGGCGATGAAGCCGGTGAGGCCGGCGCGCGCGCCGTTGGAGAGGCCGAGGATGTCGATCGGCGCCTTCACCGCGGCCGAGGTGATGTTGACGATGCGGCCGAACTTGCGCGCCATCATGCCGTCGACGGTCGCCTTGATCAGCTCGATCGGGGTCAGCATGTTGGCGTCGATCGCCTTGATCCAGTCGTCGCGGGTCCAGTTGCGGAAATCGCCGGGCGGCGGGCCGCCGGCATTGTTGATCAGGATGTCGGGCTCCGGGCAGGCCTTCAGCACCGCCTCGCGGCCCGCCGGCGTCGTGATGTCGCCGACGATCTCGGTGACCTTCACACCCGGATAGGCTTTGCGGATGTCGTCGGCCGTCTTCTTCAGGGCTTCGGCGCCGCGCGCGGTCAGCGTGACGTCAACGCCGGCTTCCGCCAGCGAGACGGCGCAGGCGCGGCCGAGGCCCTTGCTGGATGCGCAGACGATGGCGCGGCGACCTTTGATCCCAAGATCCACAGTTTCACTCCCGTAATGTCAGGCAGGTTTTGGACGGGCGGCACTCTAGCCAACTGTGGCGCCGCTGGTAAGGGACGGGCTCGCACCAAAATGCATGGCGCGCGGCGCGGCGATGCAAATGCGCAGGCATGATCCGGACCCGAAGGGCGCGTTAGCGAAAAGTGTGTAGCGGTTTTCCCTCGCGACAAACGCGGAACGCGTCTGCGCGGAGATCATGCTCAAACAAATGAGCTGGAGCGCGATTTCATCGCGCTCTAGATCCGCCGCTCCTGCTTCAGGCGGTCGATCGCGGCGGCGGCCTCCGGCGGCAATGTCTTGAAGCCCATCTGCCCGACCGTCGAGAACAGCGGCCGCAGATGCGAGCCGGCGAGGAAGGGCGGCTGGCGATTGGCCGGCACGATCTGGTCGAACACCAGCACCAGCGTGGTGGCGACGAGGCCGACCCTGACGGCGCCGAGCGCGGCGCCGCCGAGGCGGTCGCCGATCCCGGCTTCGCGTATCGTGTCGTTCAGCGCCAGGCGGCCGATATACCCAAGCAGCATGCCGACGACCACGAAGATGCCGAAGAACCAGATCCAGTTTTGCAGCAGCGGCGCGTTCGGATTGCTCGCGACCTGCGGCACGATCAGCGGCATCAGTGCGACCGCGATGGGTGCGGCGAGCAGATAGGCGAGGATGGTCATGGCGCTGCGCAGCAGGCCAGTCCTGAATCCGAAGCCGATGGCGATGGCGAGCGCCGCATAGACGGCGAGATCGAAACTGTTCATGAGGAAGGCCCTGCTTCGGTGGAACGAATGAACGCCGAACCAATCATTCCGGTTTCAGATCGCTAAAATCGTCTGTACTTTTGGCTCCAGAAGCTCAGGGGTTACGCCCAAGGACATCGTCATGTCAGGCCTATTCGACGTCAGTAAAGAAACCATCCTCGTCACCGGCGCGAGCCAGGGGCTGGGGCGGCAGTTTGCCCGGGTGCTGGCGGCGCATGGCGCGGCCGTCGCGCTCGCGGCACGGCAGACCGACAAGTTGAAGAATCTGGAACAGGAGATCCGCGGCAACGGCGGCCGCGCCGCCGCCGTCGCGCTCGACGTCACCGACATGTCATCGATCGCCAAGACTGTGGATGCCACGGAAGCCGCACTCGGTCCGATCACAGTGCTGATCAACAATGCCGGCATCGCCATCGAGAAGCTCGCGACCGAGCAGACCGAATCCGATTGGGACGCCGTGATCGGCGCCAATCTCAAGGGCGCCTATTTCCTCGCGACCGAAGTCGCGCGGCGCATGATCGCGCGCAAGCAGGACGGCAACATCGTCAACATCGCCTCCGTGCTCGGCACCGGCGTCTTGAAGGCGGTGTCACCCTACGCGATCTCCAAGGCCGGCATCATCCAGGCGACGAAATCGATGGCGCTGGAGCTCGCGGGGCAGAACATCCGCATCAACGCGCTGGCGCCCGGCTATATCGACACCGAGATGAACCACGCCTTCTGGTCGACCCCGGCGGGCGAGCGTTTGGCAAAACGCATCCCCCAGCGCCGTGTCGGCGCCGAGTCCGATCTCGACGGCGCAATCCTGCTGCTGGCCTCGAAGGCCTCGCGCTACATGACGGGGAGCGTCATCACTGTCGACGGTGGGTTCTTGCTGAATTGAGCCCCGCTGTCGTCCCGGGGCGCGCGTAGCGCGAGCCCGGGACCCATAACCCCAGGGAGGAATTTGGCGAAGACTCGGAGTTACCAGCTCGCGCAGCAACTTCTCCCTGGGGTATGGGTCCCGGCCCCCCGTGCGCAATTGCGCACTAGGCCGGGACGACGGCGGAGAATGACGCGATAGCGTCGCGCTACCTCGCCCGCATCTCCCCCCGGATCATATCCGCTGCCTTCTCCCCGATCATGATCGTCGGCGCGTTGGTATTGCCGCCGATCAGCGTCGGCATGATCGAGGCATCGACGACGCGCAAGGCCTCGACGCCGTGTACCTTCAACTGCGGATCGACCACCGCCATCGCGTCCGTGCCCATCTTGCAGGTGCCGACGGGGTGATAAACGGTGTCGACGCGATTGCGCAGGATGGCGCGAATGTCGTCGTCCGTTCTCACATCGGACGTGAACATGTCCTTTTTCTGCAACGCGCGCATCGCAGGCGTCTCCATCAGCCGTCGCGTGGTCTTGAAGCCCGCGACCATCGTCTCGAGATCCTCCGCCTCGCCCAAAAAGTTCGGATCGATCATGGGTGCAGCGAGCGGATCGGCGCTCTTCAGCCAGACGCTGCCGCGGCTCTTCGGTCTGAGCAGGCAGACATGGCATGAGAAGCCCGCTTCCTTATGCTTCTTGCGGCCGTGGTCGTCGAGCATCGCGATGATGAAGTGCAGTTGAATGTCGGGCACGTCGAGGTGGGCCTGCGTCTTCAGGAAGCCGCCACACTCGGCGAAATTGGTGGTCATCAGGCCGCGTCGCTCGCGGCGGTACCGCTGGATCGCGCGCAGCAGGGATGGCAGCCGGCCGAGTGAGGCGTGAACGAAGTGCGGATAGTCGGAGGCGTAGACGAACACGAAATCCGGATGGTCCTGCAGATTGCGCCCGACGCCCGGCAGGTGATGCACGACGCCGATGCCGTGCGCGGCAAGCGCATCGCCGTCGCCGATACCCGACAGCATCAGCAATTGCGGTGACTGGAAGGCGCCGCCGGCGAGGATCACCTCGCGGCGGGCGCGCAGCTGCTTCAGCTCCTTGCCCTGCCGGTACTCGACGCCCACTGCGCGCCTGCCTTCGAACAAGATGCGCGTGGCATGCGCCTGCGTCTCGACGCGCAGATTCGCTCGCTTGCCCATGTGGGGATCCACATAGGCGCGCGCCGCGCTCCAGCGCTCGCCACCGTGCTGCGTCACCTGATAGCTGCCGAGCCCTTCGTGGTCCTCGGCATTGAAGTCCTCGCGGATGCGGAACTGCGCTTCGCGCGCGGCCTGATGGAAGACGTCATGGATCGGATTGTCCGAGCGTAGCTTGTTGACATACAGCGGGCCGCCCTTGCCGTGATATTCGCCGTCGAAATCGGCGTTGTTCTCCGAGCGCTTGAAGTAGGGCAGCACATCCGCATACGACCAGCCGGAATTGCCGAGCGCGGCCCAGTGGTCGTAGTCCCATTTGTTGCCGCGGATGTAGACCATCGCGTTGATCGCCGAAGAGCCGCCGAGCCCCTTGCCGCGCGGTTGATAGCCGATGCGGCCGTTCAATCCCTTCTGCGGCACAGTATCGAACGCCCAGTTGGCCGCGCGGTATGGCAAAGCGAGCCCGAATGGCGTGGTGATCCGCCAACTGTCGTTCCGTCCGCCCGCATCGAGCAGCGCCACGGATGTCGCCGCATCCTCCGACAGCCGCCCCGCAACGGTGCAGCCGCCGGAGCCCGCGCCCACGACGACGAAATCGAATGTCTCAGTCAATGTTGTTTCCCCCTTTATTGTCATTCCGGGGCGATGCGAAGCATCGAGCCCGGAATCTCGCGGTTCCGGGTTCGCTTCGCGCCCCGAAACGACTTTCCCCTACGACATGAACCGCATCAACTTCTCCAGCCGCGCGATCTTGCCGCCATAGGGCGGGTAGAGGTCGGCGAGGCGGTTGAATTTCGAGCGGTAGAACACCGGCTTCAGCTTGCTGAACGTCCTGAAGCCCCATTCGCCGTGATAGGCGCCGGTGCCGGATGCGCCGACGCCGCCCATCGGCTGGTTGATTTGCGCGAAGTGGAACAGGCAGTCGTTGACGGTGACGCCGCCGGAGACGGTGCGCGACAGCACCGCGTCGCGCGCGTCGCGGTCCTTGCCGAACCAGTACAGCGCGAGCGGCCGGTCGCGGCGGTTGACGAAGGCGATGGCATCCGCCGGCTCGCGGTAGCCCAGCACGGGCAGCACCGGGCCAAAGATCTCCTCCTGCATCACCGCCATGTCTTCGCCGGCACCGAGGATCAGCGTCGGCGGGAATTTGCGGTGTGCCTTCCAGTTGGGATCATCAGGCTTTGCCGGCTGCAGGATCTTTGCGCCGCGCTCTACGGCATCCGCGACGAGACCTTCGAGCCGCGCGTAGTGCCGGTCGGAGATGACGGAGGTGTAGTCCTTGTTGGCGGGATCGGTGCCGAACATGCGCCGCATCTGCGCGCGCACCTTTTCGGCGAAGGCCTGCAACGAGTGCTCCGGCACCAGCACGTAATCCGGCGCGATGCAGGTTTGCCCGGCATTGAGCAGCTTGCCGTAGGCGATGCGCTCGGCCGCCTCCTCGAGATCGGCGGATTGATCGATGATCGCCGGCGACTTGCCGCCGAGCTCGAGCGTGACAGGCGTGAGATTCCGCCCCGCGGCCTCCGCGACCAGCCGCCCGACCCGGGTCGAGCCGGTGAACACCAGATGATCGAACGGCAGGCTCGCAAAGGCCTTGGCGATCTCGTCCTCGACGCCGGTGACGAGCAGTTCGGTCGCATCGAACCTTGCGGCGACCGTCTCCTTCAGCAGCGCCGAGAAGTGCGGGACCAGCTCGCTCGGCTTGATGATGACATGGTTGCCGGCGGCGAGCGCGCCGATCGCCGGCGCGAGCGTGAGCTGGAGCGGATAATTCCAGGGCGCGATGATGCCGACGACGCCGAGCGGCTGCGGGATCAGCCGGTTGCGCGCGGGCAGGAATTGCAGCGCGGTGGCGACGCGCTGCGGCGCCATCCAGCTCTTCAGGTGCTTTGTGGCATGCCGGATCTCGCTGTAGACCATCATGGTCTCGGCGATGGTGGTCTCGACCGCCGAGCGGTGGCCGAAATCGGCCGAGATCGCCTGCCGGAAGCGCTCTTCATTGTCCGCGACGACGGCGCGCAGCCGCGCCAGCCGGTCGAGCCGCCCGGCCAGATCGGCGGCCGGCTCCGCCCGCGACCGCGCGACCATGGTGTGGAAGGCGTCTTCGAGGCCGCGAAGCGAGGCGCCCGTCGGGGATCGGTCCAAAGATCGGTCGAAGATCTGATCCCTGATCTGGCCCATGGTGTTCCTCCCCAAAATGGCGTTTCGCCCTTGGTTTTGTTGCCGCAAGCTGGCCCTTTGTGGAACTTCTGGCAAGGGCGCGGCTGGCGGGCCGGAATCCGGTCCATCCACCTGTCATAAAGTCGAAAAAAACGTCCTCGCAGCCCTTTCCAAAGGCAGCCCGGGTTGGTACATACCCCCCGCACCCGACGGGCTTTGCCCCGGGGTTGCCTTCCAAGGAAGCCTTTGGGACGGAAGAAGCAAGCCACGCGAACAGCGTCGGCCTTACCTCATCGTCCCCGGCATTTTGACGAAGGCGCGCAACGGTTTAACGCGGGGTGGAGCAGCCCGGTAGCTCGTCAGGCTCATAACCTGAAGGTCATAGGTTCAAATCCTATCCCCGCAACCAAATTCGGACTTCACCGGTTCCGATACGAAGATGGCCCGCATGATGCGGGCCATTTTTGTATCTGGCGATGTGATCACCGCTACCGGGCCGCAGTCTGCCAGGCGAGCAGTCGCTGCTCGACGAGCGACATCGCAATCGACGTCAAATATCCGGTCGCACCGAGCAGGATGACGCCGGCGAAGAGGTCGGCGGATCGGAACGCGCGTGCCGAGAGCAGGACCCACTGACCAAGGCCGTCGAGTCCGGCCAGGATTTCGCAGACCACGGAGAGAATCAGCGCAACCGTCAGGCTGAGGCGCATGCCGGCGAGGATATCAGGCAATGCCGAGGGCAGGGCGATCTTGCCGATGATTGCGGCGCGCGACATTTGCAGCGAGCGGGCGACCTCATAGAGCCGCGGCTCGACCGCGGCAAAGCCGTGAATGGTCGCAAGCATGATCGGCCAGATCGCGCCGAAGGCGATCACGAACAGCGCCATGCCTCGCGTCAGCCCGAGCATGGCGATCGCAACCGGGATGATCGCCGAGACCGGCAGGGGCCGCAAAAATTCCAGCGACGGCGCGACATAGGCGCGCATCATCTTCGACGATCCGATCAGCGCGCCGAGCGCAATGCCGGCGATCGATGCGGCGAGCCAGCCATAGGCCATGTGCTCGAGCGTGCCGATCAGCTTGCCCGAGAGATCGCCGCTTGAAAAGCCTCGCACCAGGGCGGCCCAGGCGCGGTCCGGACCGGGCAGGAACACCGGCGAGACCAGCCGCAGATTGGCGGCGAGCTGCCACGCCGCGATGAAGCCGGCCGCGACGAGGATGCTTGCGACGCGCCAGAGGATCGCAGCGCGGTTCATGGATTGTCTCCGGCGAGCGCGGCGCGGCCGAACAGGCGGCGCTGGGCCGCAATCAACAGGATGTTCAGTGCGTAGCCGATCACGCCGATCCAAAGCAGATAAGCGAGCATCAGGTCGGCGCGCAGCGCCTGCTGCGCCAGCATGATGCCGGCGCCGAGCCCGATCGGATTGATCGCGATCTCGACGGTGACGGCGACGATCAGAGCAATGCCGGCCGACAGGCGGAAGGCGACGAAGATCCGCGGCAGTGCGGCCGGGATCACGATCTTCGCGATCCGCTGCGGCGCGCTCAGCCGCAGGGCCCGCGACACCTCCATCAATCGCGGCTCGATACTGCGCACCGCGCTGCGCGTCAGGATCAGCATCGGCCAGACGCAGGCGAACGCCACGATCACGATCTCCATCCGGTAGCCGAAGCCGAGCGCGATCAGCGCAATCGGCAGCAGCGCGATCGACGGAATCGGACGGATCGCCTCGACCGTCACCTCCATCAGCCGGTCAAGGGGACGCGAGATGCCGAAGGCGATGCCGAGTAAAAGCCCGATGGCGCTGCCGATCGCGAGGCCCGCAAAGGCGGCGAACAGCGTGTCGCGGGTCGCGATCGGAATTGAGAGGTCGGCAAGCGCAGCGGCCAGCGCCGCGAGGATCGCGCTCGGCGGGGCCAGGCTGTCGCTTTGCAGATGGGTGAGGCGCGCCCACAGCTCGAACGCCAGCATGAGCGCCAGCGGCAACAGCAAGGGCCTGGCGCGGTCGAGGCTCAATGTTCGGTCGCCTTGATGAAGTCGAACAATTGCCGGCGCAGCCGCAGGAATTCCGGATGCTCGCGGGTGGCGAGCTGGTCGCGCGGACGCGGCAGGTCGACATCGAGCTCGATCCCGATCCGGCCCGGATGCGGCAGCAGGCCGACGACGCGGTCGCCGAGATAGATCGCCTCGTCGAGATCGTGGGTCACGAAGATCACGGTCGTCTGGCTCGCGTGCGTCAGCGACAGGACCTCGTCCTGCAAGCCCTGGCGCGTCATCGCGTCGAGCGCGCCGAACGGCTCGTCCATCAGCAGCGTCGTCGGCTCCTGCGCAAGACAGCGCGCGATCTGCAGGCGCTGCTGCATGCCCCCCGACATTTCGGTCGGATATTTGTCGGCATGGCCGGGCAAGCCGACCTTGCGCAGCAGCGCCTCGATGCGCGCGCCGCGCTCGCGCGCCGGCACACGAGAGGCTTCCAGCGCTAGCGAGATGTTTCCGGCTGCGGTCCGCCACGGCAACAGCGCCTTGCCATAATCCTGGAACACGATCGCGACCTCGCGGCGCGGCTCGGTGATCGGCTCGCCGTCGAAGGTGACGGCGCCGCTTGTGGGGCGATAGAGGCCCGCGGCGAGCCGCAGCGCCGTGGTCTTGCCACAGCCTGAGGCGCCGACGATGCAGAGGAATTCGCCCGGCCGCACCTCCAGATCGAGATTCTCGATGATGGTCTTGCCGCCGAGCCGCAGCGTCGCGGCGTTGAACGCGATCAGCGTTTTTTGCCGCCGCGCGGCGCGCGCTTCGTCGAGCATGGCAACGACACTCATGATTGCTCCCCGCTCGCCTGCGGATAGACGAAATCGATGGTCGAGTGCAGATGCGCCGCCAGCATTTTTTGCGCGGCGGCCAGGTCACGGGCAAGCACATGGTCGGCGAGCATCTGGTGACTCCGGATAAACCCTTCGCCGCTGTCGATCGCACCCATCATCACGCGGCGGTAGCGATAGGCCTGGTCGTAGAGGTCGGAATGGGCCGCCAGCATGCGCTGTGAGCCGCAGGCGGCGAGCAGCGCGGTGTGAAAGCCCTTGTGGAGCCGGTCGAAATCGGCCGCGCCTTCGCGGAATTCGTTGCCGGTGCGCTCGATATGCCGGCGCATCTGATGCAGCGCGCTGACGATGCCAGCCTCCCAGGCGACATCGCCATGGAGAATGGCGAGCCTGACGGCCTCGATCTCGACCGCCGTCCGCATGCAAGTGATGTCAGCGAGATCCTCGCGGCTGACCTCTGCGACGCGAAAGCCGCGCTGGCCGATGCCGACGATCAGGCCGCGTGACATCAGCCGCGACAGGCCTTCGCGCAGGGGCGTCGCGCCGATCTCGTAGCGCTGCACGAGATCGACGATGCCGAGCCGCGATCCCGGTGCGAGATGTCCGGCCAGGATGTCCTGCTCGATGAGGGTTGCGGCGCGCTCGCTCAACGTTCCGGCTTCCGCCGGAGCACGGTCGAGAGCGCGTTCGGGAGCAGGCATCGCCAATGTCCTTTAGTTCAGCACCAGTTTCGCGGTGACGAGCTTCGATTGCAGCATCTTTTGCGACGACATCACGTCGATCCACCAGCTTAGGTTTTCCGGCTTGAGGTTCGGCTCGGACTGGTTCGGCGGCGTCGCCTTGACGAGCTCGAGCGGCTGCTTGGTGAACCTGGCGATCGAGGCGGAGGCCTTCTCGCGATCGTTGTTGACGATTGGGGCGGCCTCCGCGATGGCCTCGCGGAATTTCTTCACGGTCGCAGCGTTCTTCTCCGCCCAGTCTCGCGACGCGGCGTAGAAGATGATCGGATCGGTGCGGCCGAGCTCGGCGCCGTACCGCGCGCCGACTGAGCCTAATCCCGCATTGGTCATGCGTGTGACGAACGGCTCGGCCGTGAGCACGGCATCGACGCCGCCGGACTTGATGATGTCGGCCATGGTCGGGAACGTGACTTCGACGAAATTGACGCTCTTGGGATCGACGCCTTTCTCCACCAGCCATTTCACGAACAGCACGTGGAGGAAGGCGTTCAGGCCGGGCGCGCCGACCTTCTTGCCGACGAAATCCTTCGGCTCCTTGATGGTGAGGCCGTTGCGGACGAAGGCGGCGATCGCGGTGTTCGAGATCGTGTTCATGACCGAGGCGCCGGCGATCGCGACGAGGTCGAGGCCGCCGTCGACGGCCTGGAGGAAGACGGTGGAGGTGGGGCCGCCGACCTGAATCGAGTTCGACAGGATTGCCGCCGGGATGTTGGAGTTGATCGCGATCGGCGTCATCTCGACGTCCAGCCCGTGCTTCTTGAAGATGCCTTCGTCAACCGCGACCATGGCCGATGCGCAGTCGGAGGTCGCGGTGCAGCCGATCTGGATCTTGGCCTGCGCCAGCGCTGGCGCCGTCAAGGCAACAGACACCCCAACTCCGAGCGCGAGACCCGCCAACATCGCCCCTATCTGCGTTCGCCTCACCACGCTCTCCCTAATTTGTATTTTTCATGCTTGTTTATCGATATTTTATCTGATCATATATTTGAAACGATAGCAAGGGGTGCCCAAGGTGAAGCTCGCAACATTCAGATCTGCCGGTCAGGAGAAGATCGGCGCCGTCCACGCCAATGACAGCCAGCTGTTCGACCTCGCCGCCGCCGCCGCGCGGGACGGCCAGGCCGATCCGGCCTTCGGCTCGATGCTGGCGCTGATTGATGCCGGGCCCGGCGCACTCGATCGGGCCCGTGCCCTGCTCGACAAGCAGGGCCAGGACGCCACGCTGTCGGCGGCGGTCAGCGCCGTCGACATCCTCGCGCCGGTGCCGGAGCCGCGGCAGATGCGCGACGGCATGTCGTTTGCCCTGCACATCCTGCAAGCGCCGCGCGGGCAGCGAAAGCTCGCCGCGCGCGCCAAGGGCGACATGGCGGAATTGGCGCGCATCGACGCCGAGCCGCTCGGCGAGCTGCCCGAGGTCTATCGCAAGCAGCCGATCTTCTACATCACCAACCGCTTCAGCGTCCGCGGCACCAACACCACGGTGAAATGGCCGCGCTACAGCAAGGTCATGGACTACGAGCTCGAATTCGGGATCATCACCAAGAACAAGGGCGCGAACATCTCCGCCGCGAAGGCGAAGGATCACATCTTCGGCTACACCATCTTCAACGATTTCTCCGCGCGCGACGCACAGCGCATCGAGATGGAAGGACGACTCGGCCCGGCCAAGGGCAAGAGCTTCGACGGCGGCAACGTGATGGGTCCCTGGATCGTGACGCCGGACGAGATCGGCGATCCCTATCGTTTGAAGATGGAAGCGCGCGTCAACGGCGAGACCCGCTCGCAAGGCGTCAGCGAGGGCATGCTGTTCTCCTTCGAGGAGATCATCGCCCACGTCACCCAGGACGAGACGCTGATGCCCGGCGAATTCATCGGCTCCGGCACGGTCGGCAATGGCTGCGGCCTCGAGCTCGGATGGTTTCTCGAGCATGGCGATACGATCGAGCTCGAGGTCGAGAAGATCGGCATTTTGAAGAACCGCGTCGAGCGGCAAGAAGTCTGAAGGGACGCCTGACCGCCGCCAACGAGAACAATCAACGAGGAAGCGCCATGACGAGCAAGCTGATCGACATTTCCGTCCCCCTCCAGAACGACGTGCCGGCCGACCCGCCTGGCAATCATCCGACGATTCAGTACATCAACCACCAGCAGGGCCTGCCGCGCATGCTGCAGTTCTTCGACGGGTTGAAGGCCGAGGATCTGCCGGACGGGCAGGGCTGGGCGGTGGAACAGGTCAGTCTCTCGACCCACAACGGAACGCATCTCGACGCACCCTGGCATTTTCACCCGACTATGAATCGCGGCGAGCGTTCCTGGACCATCGACGAGGTGCCGCTGGAATGGTGCTTCCAGCCCGGCGTGAAGCTCGACTTCCGGCACTTGCCGGACGGCTATGTCGCAACGGCCAAGGACGTCGAGGCCGAGCTCAAGCGCATCGGCCATGAGCTGAAGCCGCTCGAGATCGTCGTGGTCAACACCAGCGCCGGCGCCAAATATGGCCGGCAGGACTACGTCACGTCGGGCTGCGGCATGGGCTATGAAGCAACCATGTACCTGCTCGAGCGCGGTGTGCGCCTGACCGGCATCGACGGCTGGAGCTGGGACGCGCCGTTCGTTCATACCGCGAAAAAATACGCCGAGACGAGGGACGCAAGCCTGATCTGGGAAGGTCACAAGGCCGGCCGCCATATCGGCTATTGCCATCTGGAGAAGCTGCACAATCTCGAACTGCTGCCGTCAACCGGCTTCAAGGTGTCATGCTTCCCCGTGAAGATCGAACGAGCCTCGGCAGGTTGGACGCGAGCGGTCGCGATTTTGGAGAGCTGAGCTTCTTAAGGCCCGCGTTGAGCGGGCCATTTTGCTTTGGTGACTGCACGGGGGCCCCTTTAATCGTGCCGCGCTGCTCGACAAAATCGGCTTTCTCGGATGTCGCTGCGACAGCTATACCATCGCTGTCCTGCTTTCCTTGAAGTGAGCTATCCGATGACCGAGGTCGAGCTTGTCAATGTGTTCACCCACATGGGGCGGGGCGGCAATCCGTGCCCGATCGTCGTCGACGCGTCGCGCCTTCAGCCTGCGGGAATGCAGTCGGTGGCCCGGCACTTTGGGCATGAGTCGGGCTTCGTTCTGCCGGCGCCCGGACTTGACTCCGACTACGTCTTCCGGTTCTGGGTTCCGCGGCACGAGATGGAGATGTGCGGTCATGCGACGATTGGCGCCCTCTGGGTCCTCGCGACCAAGGGGCGCTTGCCGGGCGAACAGGTCCGCATCGAGACGCGCAGTGGATCGGTGACGGGTTATGTCGACCGTGCGGCCTCGGGCGAACCGTCCGTCGAGATCAGCCAGCCCGTCGGCAAGGTCGTTGATCTCTCGCCTGCCGAAGAGGAGGACGTTCTGTCGACGCTCAAGCTGTCGCGCCGCGATCTGCTTGACCTACCCGTGCAGAACGCCGTCACCTCGCGCGTGAAGACGCTCATCCCGATCAAGGGCGTCCGCGAGCTCAACGAACTGGTGCCGGACCCGGCGCAGATCGAGGCGTGCTGTGGACGGATCGGGTCCACCGGACTCTACCCCTACGCCATCGACCATCAGGGCGAACGGCGTTTCGAGGCGCGGCAGTTTCCAAAGTCGTCCGGTTACCCGGAAGATGCTGCCACCGGCATTGCCGCCGCGGCGCTTGCGTTCGGACTGCTCAAGAACGAACTGGTCGAACCCAACAGCAAGCGGATCACCATCATGCAGGGCCGCGCGATGGGAGCGTTGTCCGAGATCCGGGTGCGCCTCGGCTTCGCGGGCAGTAGGCCCGTCGGTTGCCTGCTGGGAGGCTCGGTCACGCGCGCGGAGCAGCACGTCTTGCAGCCTTAGCAGGTCGGCGCAGGGACGGCGGCTACACCTGTGCCTTCAGCGCGAATGCCCTCAGTCCGGAAAGCTCAGGATCATCTTGAGCAGTTTCGGAAACCGCGTGTTGATGTCCTCCTCGCGCAGGACGTTGCGGTGCTGGACGCCTTGCTTTGACGTCCGGACCAGGCCGGCCTCCCGCAGAATGCGAAAATGGTTCGACAGGGTCGACTTCGCCATATCGGGGCAAGGCGCCGCCTCGGTGCACGACATGCAATCCTTCTGCGCGGCCAGACTCTTGACGATACGCAGGCGCATGGGATCCGCGAGGGCGCCGAGCACCCCGGCCAGTGTAATCTCCTCCCGCGCCGGGTGAACGAACTGCGCCATGCCCAAAATATAGCACGTCCCTTGAACTGGTCCAATAGTTCATTAGTATTGAACTATTGAATATCGGCATCCTGCCGAACAATGGAGACATGCGATGACCAAGAGACTCGAAGGAAAAGTTGCGCTCGTGACCGGCGCATCCAAAGGCATCGGTGCCGCAATCTCCGCCCGGCTCGCGGCCGAGGGGGCGGCGGTCGCCGTCAACTACAGCGCCAGCAAAGAGGCCGCCGACCGCGTGGTCGCCGCAATCATCGCCAAGGGTGGCAAGGCCGTCGCAGTCCGCGGTAATCTCGCCGACGCCAAGGACGTGAAAAGCGCCGTCGCGGAGACCGTGAAGGCGTTCGGTGCGATCGACATCCTCGTCAACAACGCGGGCGTCTACGAATTCGCGCCGCTCGAGTCCATCACGCCCGAGCATTTCCACAGGCATTTCGACCTCAACGTGCTCGGCCTTCTCCTGGTCTCGGGTGAAGCGTCGAAGCACTTCAACGCCAATGGCGGGAGCATCATCAACATCAGCTCCGGCGTATCGACCATCGCGCCGGCGAACACCGCCGTCTACACCGCGACGAAGGCATCGGTGGATGCGATCTCCGCCGTGCTGGCGAAGGAGCTGGCGCCGCGCAAGATCCGTGTCAACGCCGTCAATCCAGGCATGATCGCCACCGAAGGCGTGGTGTCGGCCGGCCTGCACGAGGGCGACATGCGCAACTGGATCGAATCCGTCACCCCGCTTGGCCGGATCGGCAAGGCTGAGGAGATCGCTGCCGCGGTGGCCTTCTTCGCCTCGGACGAGGCGTCCTACGTCACGGGCGAGACGCTTCACGTCACCGGCGGTCTTCGCTGACGCGACGGGTGATCCGGCGGTCCGACGTCGCTGAAGGCCACGTTCGGATTCTCACAGCTTTGGATGAGAAAATGGCCCGCATTGAGCGGGCCATTTTTGCTTTGGCGACAGGCAATCGTCAGAAATGGACGATGGGCTTGCCGTCCGCTCCGACCAGGCTCGACGGCGCCTCCCCGAACACCAGCCCTTCCGGCTGAAACTTGATCGCCTTCCCGCCCTCGACGAACTCCGCGAAATTCCGCGGCGTGGCCGAGTGCACGCCATTGGTCAGGAAGTCGTCGATCGCGTAGCAGGTGTCGGGCTTGCCGCCGGAGCCTTCGCCCAGGAACTTCTGGAAATTCTGGCTGGTTACCTTCGCCTTCTTGCGCGCCGACCAGTTGGTATAGCGGCGGTAGGGCTTTGGCATGATCACCGGGCCCTTGTCGGTCGCGAGCACATCTGTCTCGTTCTTCCTGGGCTCGCGCAGGTCGAAGTCGAACGCGGGAATGGTTCTGGCGAGATGCTTCCAGACCAGCAGCTTCTTGGTTCGCGCGGTCTTGGCGAGGGCGAGGAAGGCCTTGATCTCGTCGTCGTTCATCGAGGAGTAGAACGTCGGATAGGCAAAGCCCTGCTCGACCAGCCAGTGGTTGATGTCGACCGTCCGGTTCGCGACCGTCACCTCGATGTCGCCAACCAGTCGTCCATAGGTGTCGAACACCTCGTTCGGCGCATCGACATGGGTGAACACCCGGCAGGCCAGCGTCGGTCCGCCGGCACGGCTGAGGAAATCATGCAGCGCCTTGCTCGACGTCGCGCCGAGGAATTGCCGGTAGGGGTGCGTGACCTCGTGATAGGCCTGCCGCTTGGCATCCGTCAGGCCCTTCTTCTCGGCGGGCGACAGCGGCGAGGGCTGGTAGTGCAGCTCCGGCGCGTCGATGCCCTGAAGGCGAACGGTCAGCTTGCCGTTCTTGATCGGCGCCGTGTTGGTTCGGCCCTTGACCTTGGCGTTGTCGAAGACGTGGGTCGACTGGAACGGCGAGGTGTCGTTCTTGCGAAAGCGGATCGCATCGGGCGCGACGTTCACCACGACCTTGGTGGTGTCGGCGTCAGACCGTCCCTCCGGCCAGAACTGGCTGACCTCGATGGTGCCTTCGACCTCCAGCAGTCCCACGGGCATCGGCCGCTCCTGTCAACGGGCGCGACGGTCGCCTCAAGCAGGCGGCTCGCGCGCGCAGCTGGAAGGAACGGATCATTTTCGTGCGACAGGCCCATGACGGGGCGCGGCTGCGAAGCCGTGGTGACGCCGCCCGCGGGCGAAGAGAATAAGGCCGCGATCCTTGCCGCCCTCCGCGCGGCGATCGCGATCGCATCCGACAGCGGCGCACTGCCGCTGAAGCAGAAGGCCGAGGCGATGCTGAACGGGATGCTCGCCCGGGGCGACGAACTCACCTGATCTTGCTGTTCAACCGCCCGGCGTGCGATCGTACCGTCGGTGGCGATTGTCGGGCCCGATATGCCGTCTTTATTTATTAGATAAAACAAAGACTTAGATCGCCGCTTCTACTGTGCATGGGGTTGTTTTCGAAGTTTTTGTGAGCCGGCCGCCGCTTCGGCGCGGCCCGGCGGCGGTCACCACCGCCCGTCATGACGAAGTCTCTTGCGCGGGCATCTGGGTCGGCTACCGTTGGCAGTCAGCTAGCCGCAGGGCCAGGTGATCTTTTGATGCAGATTTTTTAGCATTCCATTTTGCCGGCGCCGCCATGGCGCGACGCCCACCGGAAGAGGCGGGGCCATGATCACACGAGACCAGTCGGCACTCCTGGCGCCGGTCGAGCGCGACCTGCGGCTCGATCTGTTCCGCGGCATCGGGCTGTGGATGATCTTCCTCGACCACATCCCGCACGACGTCGTGGCCTGGCTGACGCTGCGCAACTACGGCTTCAGCGACGCCGCCGAGTTCTTCGTCTTCATTTCCGGCTACCTCGTCGGCTGGATCTACGGGCCGATCATCGCGGGCGGCTGGTTTCTCGCCGCGCTCAAGCGGTTGTGGCGGCGCGCCGCCGAGATGTACGTCGCCCACATCATGCTGTTCCTGCTGTTCACGGCGCAGATCGCGCGCACCGCGCGCCGCTTCGACAATCCGATGTACGAGCACGAGTTCAACGTGTTCAATTTCCTGTCGCATCCGGACGAGCTGATCGGGCAGGCGATCCTGCTGAAATACAAGCCGGTCAATCTCGACGTGCTGCCGCTCTACATCGCGCTGGTGTTCGCCGCGCCCTTCATCGTCTGGTGCCTGGTGCGGCGGCCGAACCTGACGCTTGCGGCGTCCGTGGTGCTCTATGTGCTGTCGCGCTGGTTCGACTGGAACATCGCCTCCTATCCGCCTGGCACGAAATGGTACTTCAACCCGTTCTGCTGGCAGCTGATGTTCGTGTTCGCGGCCTGGTGCGGCATCGGCCAGATCGGGACGATCGCGAAATGGGTGTGGTCGAAGGCGGCGATGACGCTCGCGGCGGCCTGGCTCGTCTTCGCGCTCCTGATCGTGATGACCTGGCACGTGCCCGCGCTCGAGGCCCTGATCCCGAAATGGATGATCAAGGCGATCTACCCGATCGACAAGACTGATCTCGACATGCTGCGCTTCACGCATTTCATGGCGCTGGCGATCTGGGTCACCTATTTCATCTCGCGCAAATGGCGGTTGCTGTACAGACCCTGGCTGCGCCCCGTCATCCTCTGCGGCCAGCATTCGCTGCCGATCTTCTGCTTGGGGGTGTTCCTGTCGTTCTCCGCGCACTGGATCCTGACGCAATACACCAAGGGCGTCTGGGAGCAGCTCGCCGTCTCGGTCGCCGGCATCGTCATCATGATCGGCGCCGCCTGGCTGCTCGGTCGTACCGAGCGGGTGCCGAACCTGTTCGTGAAGGTGACGGAGGTCGAGGATCCCGAGCCCGAAGTCGAAGGCGCTCCGGCTACGGCCGCCACGCCCGCGAGCCGTTGAAAGCATCGTGGCGCCAGTCCGCCATCTCACGGAGAGATCCAACGGAGAGGTTCATGTCCAGACGTTTGTTGACGATCGCCGGCGCTCTCCTGTTCCTGGTCTGCGGCGCCTTCGCACAGGCACCGTCGCCGGAGGCGATGAATGCGGCGCGCAAGCTGGTGGTCACGTTGAAGATCGCGGATCAATACCGCGTATTGCTGCCGCAGCTCCTGCTCAAGCTCAGGCCCGTGGTCGCCCAGGACAGGCCGGAGATCGAGCGTGACTATGATACGCTGACGGCGCCTGGCTCCGAGATCTACGCTCCGTTCGTCACCTCGATGATCGATCAGATCGCGGCTCTCTACGCCGCCAGCTTCACCGTCGATGAGCTGCGGCAGATCGAGGCGTTCTACGCCCAGCCGGCGGGACGGAAGTTTCTGGAGAAGTCGGATGCGCTGGCGCAGGCGAGCACGCAGATCGGCCAGGACGTCAGCCAGAAGGCGGCCGACGAGCTGAAGCAGCGCCTGATCGAGGCGCTGCGGCAGAAGGGGCACAAGCTCTAAGCGAAAAACAGCACAAGGCCACGAGCGGCTAAGGTCCGGTGCGAGCTTCACCCCCAGGCTGCGCACGTCGGAGATGAACATCACGATCGCCGCCAGGTTCTTGCGTCATGACGCCGGCCGCATGGAATTTGACGGAGCCGACAGCGCCGACTACGCTTCGCGCAAATTGCAAATCTTGGGGAATGGAAATGTCCGGCGACATCGCAGCCACCATCTCGAAAGCGCGCGAGCATTCCATTGGCGATCTCCTGCGCCGTTCGGCAGGGCGTGAGCCGAACAAGCTCGCAGTGAGCTGCGGCAGCGTGAGCTGGACCTTTGCCGAGATGGACGCGATCTGCAACCGGCTCGGTCGCGGCCTGCTCGGTCTCGGCGTCAAGAAGGGCGATCGCCTCGCCGTGCTCTCGCGCAACTCGCACGCCTTTGCCGCACTCCGCTTCGCGGTGGCGCGAATCGGCGCGGTCTTGGTGCCGATCAACTTCATGCTCAATCCGGACGAGATCAATTTCATCCTGAAGAGCTCCGGCGCAAAGCTGCTCGCGACCGGACCTGATTTCGTCGAGCCCGCGCGTGCCGCCTCGGCCAGGGACTGTGCGGTCGAGAAGATGATCTGGCTGCCGGGCGAGGATCCCGCCACCGCGCCGGCCGGCCTCACCACTTTCGACGATCTGCTTCATGCCGACGGCGCGTTCCTGGAGGCGTCGGTCGACAGCCGTGACCTCGCGCAGATCGTCTACACCAGCGGTACGGAGTCGCTGCCCAAGGGCGCGATGCTGACCCATGAAGCGGTGATGTGGCAGTATGTCAGCTGCATCATCGACGGTGGCATGAGCCTGGACGACAAGTTCCTGCATGCGCTGCCGCTCTATCATTGCGCCCAGCTCGACGTGTTCCTGGGGCCGCAAGTCTATCTCGGCGCCTCCGGCGTGATCACGGGCAAGCCGACCGCCGACAACATCCTGGCGCTGATCCAGGCCCACGGGATCACGTCCTTCTTCGCGCCGCCGACGATCTGGATCGCGATGCTGCGCTCGCCCAATTTCGACAAGACCGATCTGTCGACCCTTGGTGGAAGTCCTGCTGGAGCTGCAGCGCCGTCTGCCCGCCGTAAAATTCTGGAATTTCTACGGCCAGACCGAAATCGCGCCGCTCGCGACCGTGCTGCGCCCCGAGGACCAGCTGCGCAAGGCCGGCTCCGCCGGCAAGCCGGTGCTGAACGTCGAGACGCGCGTGGTCGATACGGCGATGGAAGATGTGAAGATCGGCGAGGTCGGCGAGATCGTGCACCGCTCGCCGCATCTGCTCTCCGGCTATTACAACGATCCCGTCAAGACCGCGGCGGCGTTCTCCGGCGGCTGGTTTCACTCCGGCGATCTCGCCACCGTCGACGAAGAGGGCCACATCACCGTGGTCGACCGCGTCAAGGACATGATCAAGACCGGCGGCGAGAATGTCGCGAGCCGCGAGGTCGAGGAGATGGTCTACCGCATCCCGGCGGTGTCCGAGGTTGCCGTCGTCGGGCTGCCCGATCCGCGCTGGATCGAGGCGGTCACCGCGATCGTCGTGGTCAAGAGCGGCGAGAAGCTCGACGAGGAGTCCGTGATCAAGCACTGCGCCGCCCAGATGGCGCATTTCAAGGTGCCCAAGCGGGTCATCTTCGTCGACGCGCTGCCCAAGAACCCGAGCGGCAAGCTGCTCAAGCGCGAGCTGCGCCAGCGCTTCGTCGGCGGCGAGACGCTCGACAAGGCGATCCAGAAGAATTTCGGGACGTGAGGGCGGGCGAAGTGGTGACGCCCCGGCTCGGCTCGAGCAGTCGTCGCGGCAGCACCGCGGCGGCGTCTAGCCGACGTCGCCGGCCAGCTTCCTGACATCGTCCGGTGTCCGTCCGAAGCGGCGGCGAAACGCGCGATGGAAGTAGGAGACGTCGTGAAATCCGGCAAGATGCGCGATCTCGATGATCTTGCGCGTGCGCAAATTTGGATTTCGAAGCAGCCGCTCGGCGCGCAGCAATCGCTGCTCCAGCACGAATCCGCTGTAGGTGATGCCGGCCTGCTCGAACAGCAACTGGATCGTGCGCGGGCTGACCCGGTGCGCGGCTGCAAGATCGGTGAGCGACAGCGCGGAGTTGCCCAGCTGCATCAGGATGTCGGATTTGAGGGTTTCGAGACGCGCCGCCGCCAGGCCACGCATGCGCGCTTCCTCGGCGACATCGCCGCGCGCTCCGATCATCAGCACGGCGAGGTCGAACAAATGCTGAGAGACGGCGTCGAGCTCCGCGGGCGCGAGCTTGTCGGCATAGGCATGCGCGAGATCGTAATATCGCAGGTACATCGACGTGATCGGATTGGCGCCGGGGATCGACTGCGCGATCAGGTCTTCGGCATTCGGGCACGCGCGCAGCAGCGCCTTGCGCGGCAGCAGCGCGGTCTGGAAATTTCCGTAGGCCGTCTGGGTGATGTGGGCGCCCTTGATCGAGGGATCGCCGATCGTGATGTCGCCCGCGGCGATCTCCAGCGGGCGTTTTCCCATGGCCCCGCTCAACGCCGAATTGGGCGACATCGTGATCACCAATTCGTCGTTCGTCCCCAGTGACACGAAAGACAGCGGCGTGCCGAACGAGGCCGAGAGTCTGAGGCGTGGAAGAATGGCCGGCGCAATGGTCCGGTGAACACGCCCTTCCCCGACCGGCACGAAATCGACATTCGCCACCTGGCGGCAAAACTGCTCGCGCCATCTTTCATAGGCCTGGCCGTTCGGGTCGCCATCGAACGAGAGTTGAGGCTGGGTCATCGATCGAGAAGGAAAAGTTCGTTGCGATATGTCGCAGGTTGTATCTTCGGACCGATGCGCCGCAAGCGGCAAAAGCGCCGGATTGCGGGATAAGCCACTCGCGATGACGCGTTGAGACCGCGACCAGGTGCCGCAGCCTGGCATGCCCGGATCGCAAAAGCAGTTGGCGCCGTGGCGTCCGTCCGGCGGCTGGCCTCGATACTTCTTCACCGCAGCCCCGAACGCGAGCCACAGCGCCGTCGAAGCGAGGCCGAATCCGCCGAGCATAGGGAAGGTCGGGCCGTAGCCGATCCACTCCGCGATCCAGCCGCCAAGCGCAAAACTGATCGTGATGGCCGGCCAATTGCGCCGGCGTGGACCAGAACGTAGCCTGCGTTGACAACGTTGGTTTCTCCCCTCTTGCCCCGTAGGGCGATGTCACGTCCCTCCGTCCCGGCCTCTTTCGGATCCTGGCCATGCCCCTCTGGACCTGCGAAACCTGCGGCGCGCAATTCCCGGCCAGCGGCGATCCGCCCGTGTCCTGTCCGGTCTGCGAGGACGAACGGCAATTCGTCGGCTGGAAAGGGCAAACCTTCCTCACCCGCGAGGTGTTGGCGGAACGCCACCGCATCGTCTGGCGCGACGATCTCGGCCTGACCGGCCTTGCACTCGAGCCGAGCTTCGCCATCGGTCAGCGCGCCTTGCTCGTGCCGCTCGCAGACGGCTGCGTGATGTGGGACTGCGTGCCGCTGGCAACGCCGGAGGCGATCGCGCATGTGCGCTCGCTCGGCGGACTGAAGGCGATCGCGATCTCGCATCCGCATTATTATGGCGCGCTCGCCGACTGGAGCGAGGCTTTCGGCGGTATCCCGGTTTATCTGCACGCGGATGACCGCGAATGGGTGACGCGACCGCACGCGTCGATCGTGCACTGGACCGGCGACAGCCATCGCATCTCCGACGACGTGGTGCTGCTGCGCAGCGGCGGCCATTTCGCCGGTGCGACCATGCTGCACTGGCGGCAGGGTGCGGACGGCAAGGGGGCGCTGCTCACCGGCGACATCGCGCAGGTGACGATGGACCGCCGCTTCGTCAGCTTCATGTACTCCTATCCGAACTACATGCCGCTCAATGCCGCCGCGGTGCGGCGGATCGCCGGCGTTGTCGAGCCGTTCGCCTTCGACCGCATCTATGGCGCCTGGTGGGGGCGCAACATCGCCACGGGGGCCAAGGCCGCATTCGCGGCGTCTGTCGCGCGCTATCTGGCAGCCATCGCCTGAGCCGGCAAGCCAACCAGATTTATCTTGCCGCCCGCTAATATATGTACTATTTGTACAGTTATTAAGCGTGGCGCAACGATGCGTGAACGGCTCGGCATGATCGATGCATCGCCATTTCAGCGGCGCGTTCTGCGGCCGCGTGAGCGGGAGTTCGTCCCATGACGGCGCAGCGCGACTACGAGATCTTCGAGGCCGGCGACGTCACGCTCCAGTCCGGAGCCATCTTCCCCTCGATGAAGCTCGCCTACAAGACGTACGGCGCCCTGAGCCCGGCCAAAGACAACGTCATCCTCTACCCGACCTCGTTCAGCGCGCAGCATTACGATACCGAATGGCTGATCGGGCCCGGCGGCGTGCTCGATCCCGAACGCTACTTCGTCATCGTCCCGAATCTGTTCGGCAACGGCCTGTCGTCCTCGCCCTCGAACACGGCTGGCCCGTTCCCTGAGCTGACCTATCACGACGCGATCGCGGTCCAGCACCGGCTCCTCACCGGGCGCTTCGGCATCTCGAAGCTCGCGCTGGTCTATGGCTGGTCGATGGGCGGCATGCAGGCCTATCACTGGGCCGCCTCTCATCCCGAGATGGTCGAGCGCGCCGCGGTGGTCTGCGGCAGTGCGCGCTGCGCGCCTTATAATTATGTCTTCCTGGAAGGCGTGAAGGCCGCGCTATCAGGCGATCCCGCCTTCCGTGATGGCCGTTTCGTCGAGAAGCCCACGGTCGGCTATCGGGCCATGGGGCGCGTCTATGCCGGCTGGGCGATGTCGCACGGCTTCTATCGCGACGAGCTCTGGCGCGAGGCCGGTTTCAGCTCGCTCGAGGACTATCTCGTCCGTGGGTGGGACGCAACGTTCGCGCGGCGCGATGCCGACGACCTGCTGGCGCAGATCGGCATCTGGCAGCGCGGCGATATCAGCCGCTGCGGCGCATTCGGCGGCAATCTCGATCGGGCGCTCGCCGCGATCAAAGCGCACATGCTGCTGATGCCGGGCGCCACCGATCGCTATTTCGACGTCCGCGACAACGAAGACGAGCTCGGCCGGCTGGCCAACGCAAAATCGGCGGTGCTGCATCCGATCCCGTCGCTGCACGGCCATCGCGCCGGCAACCCCGTGAACAATCCACCCGACCAGGCCTTCCTCAAGGCCGAGATCGCAGATCTCCTCAGCAAGTAAGACAGGCATCCGATCATGACTGACGCAACCGTTTCAGAGCCGGGCCACCGCCTGAAGCCGCTCACGCCGGCGATGCTGCGTGAATTGTCGGTGCGCTCCAATCTCAGGGGGGCCGCGAAAAGCCTCAGCCATTATGGCCTGGTCGTGCTGGTCGGCGCGCTGGTCTGGAAGGTCTCTTCGGCCTGGGGGGTGTTATGGGCGCTGCCGCTGATGGCGGTGCAGGGCTATTTCGTCGCCTTCCTGTTCATGGCGTTGCACGAGACGGCGCACAAGACCGCGTTCAGGAGCCGTGGCCTCAACCTTGCGGTCGGCTATCCCTCGGCCTTCATCATCGGACAGCCTTACGAATATTACTGCCTGTTTCACTGGGACCATCACCGCTACACCCAGGATCCGGACAAGGACCCGGAGCTGATTGTCGGCGTGAAGCCGAAATCCGACACGCAGCTGGCGCTCGCCTATAGCGGCCTGCTCCAGGTCGCCGGCCGTCTCCGGCTGATGTTCGGCCATGCCGTCACCGGCAAGGTCACGGTGCCCTGGATTCCCGAAAACAAGCGCGCCACCATCGTGCGCGAGGCGCGCGCCTATGCTGCGCTCTATGCGCTGCTGCTTGCGCTCTCGCTGTGGTTCTCCTCAGCGCTGCTGCTCTGGGTCTGGATCGTGCCGCTTGTCATCGGGCAGTTCTTCCTGCGGCCCTATCTCTATGCCGAGCACACCGGCTGCGACCGCACCCGCAGCGCCTTCCAGAACACGCGCACCACCTACACCGCCGCGATCGTCAAATGGTTCGCGTGGAATATGCCCTACCATGTCGAGCATCACGCCTATCCCTCGATACCCTTCCACGCTTTGCCGAAGCTGAACGAGATCGTCGACGGCGAGATCGTCCATCGCGGCCGCGGCTACATCGCGACGACCCGCGAGACCTGGGCCTGGTTTCGCCGGCAGCGGCAGGCCGGCTAGGCAAATGCAAAACCCCGATCGCGGAGCGATCGGGGCTTTGTCGACGGCGCGAAGTATCAGTAGATGCCGTAGGCGCAGACATTCACGACGCGAACGCGCAGGCCGTGGCGGGTCTGGACGACGCGCTCCTGGTAGCAGTTGTTGACGCCGGTGTTGACGTAGATTCCGCCGAAGCCCCAGCCGGGACCCCAGTGATGGTGGAAGCCGTGGGCCGAAGCGGCGGTGGGGGCGAGGGCCGCAACGCCGAGCGAGCCGGCAGCGATCAGACCGAGTGCAAGCTTACGAAACATCTTCATTCTCCAGTATGGCGCGAGGCCGTTGTTGTGTCCCTGCATCTCCGTCGGGTCGAAATGCGAATGCGTTCACGGCGCCGGCCGAGAATCGTGTTTCAGGATTGTTTCGTCGGCTGCGGCGCGTTGCGCCGCTGTCATGCTTTCCGCGCCGCGTGATAGCGCGCGGCCATTGCCTGCGTCAGCTCGGCCATTGTCTCGCGGAGATCGGCGGGCTCCAGCACCTCGGCCTCGGGACCGAGCCGCAGCAATTCGGCCGCGGCGTGCCATGACGTCTTGCCGGTCGGCACTCTGGCGATGCGCCAGCCGTCCGCATCGGCGGCGTCTTCGATCTGCGTGCGTGCCCTGACGTAAGGCTGGCTCAGCGCGTCGAGCATTTTCACGCCGAACGGCGATAGCCGCACGATCGCGACATTCGGATGCATCTCGGCCTCGAGGCGCAGCGTCGCGGCCTGCCAATAGGCGGCGAGATCGAAATCGGCGGGACGATCGAAGCGGTCGTCGAGCGCCGTGCAATCGAGCACGCGCGCGACGCGATAGGTGCGCACGCTGCCGTCGACCTGCCCTGCGAGATACCAGCTGCCGCCCTTCAGCACGAGGCCGAGCGGCGCCACGCGGCGCTGCTTCTCGGCGCGCCAGCTCTGGTAGCGGATCTTGATCAGCGTCCCGCGCAGGGCCGCACCGGCAATGGCGCGCAGGTGCTTTGGCTCCTCCGCCTCGCCGAACCAGCCGGGGGCGTCGAGGTGAAAACGCTCCTGCATCCGCCCGGCGTCCTCGCGCAGATTGGCGGGCAGCGCCGCCATCAGCTTGTTCTGCGCGGCGATCATCGCTGCATCCAGCCCGAGCGCTGCCGCCGGCCCCGGCAACCCGGTCAGGAACAGCGCTTCCGCCTCGTTCTGAGACAGGCCGTTCAGCCGCACGCGATAGCCGCCGAGCAGGCGATAGCCGCCCTCCGCGCCGCGGTCGGCATAGACAGGGACGCCTGATGCCGCGAGTGCGTCGATGTCGCGATAGATCGTGCGCACCGACACCTCGCAGGCCTCCGCGAGCTCGGGCGCGGTGATTTGCCCCCTGGCCTGGAGGGTGGTGAGGATCGACAGCATCCGGCTCGCGCGCATGATCCCTTAAACCATACCTGACACAGAATGTCAGGTATGGATCGCTAAAAGGTGCGCACCGCCAGACGGCGCCCGAGGAGACCTGCCATGACCGATCCGAACCGCATCACGCTGTATTATTCGCCGCAAAGCCGCGCCACCGGCACGCGGGTGCTGCTGGAGGAACTGGGGGCTCCCTACGATCTCCATGTCCTCAACATGAAGGCCGGCGAGCAGCGGCAGGGCGCCTATCTCGCGATCAACCCGCTCGGCAAGGTGCCGGCGATCCGCCATCGCGATGCGCTGGTGACCGAACAGGTCGCGATCACCATCTATCTCGCCGACTTGTTTCCGCAGGCGGGATTGACGCCCGCGCTGAACGATCCGCTGCGCGGCCCCTATCTGCGCTGGATCGCCTATTACGGCGCATCGTTCGAGCCGCGCTGATCGACAAGTTCATGCAGCGCGAGCCGGCGCCGATTACGCAATCGCCCTATGCCGATTACGACACCATGTTGGGTGCGCTCGAGGCGCAACTGTCGAAGGGGCCGTATCTGCTCGGCGAGCGCATGACCGCCGCGGATGTCCTGTGGGGCGTCGCGTTCAGCTGGACGATGATGTTCGGTATCGTGCCGAAAAAAGATGTATTCGTTCGCTATGCCGAGCGCATGACCTCGCGGCCCGCGTTTGAGCGCATCAATGCGGCGGATGAGGAGATGGCATCGCAGCATGCGGCGGCTGTTGGTGGTTGAATGATCCGGGGTTGCAGATGATACACACGACCAACTGCTTCAACACCTTCATCCGGGTTGCTGAAGACTGTCCCGCGCGTGCTGGCGAGGAGCCGCCGCTCCGCGGGGGAAAGCAGACGGTGGCGTGCCTGCAATACGAGATGATCGCCAAGGCGCCCTACAAATACACGTCCGACGACGTGATCTTCGCGACGTCTGCGCCGGGACGCGAACTCGATGTGAAGGCAACGAAGACGGACAAGCGTGCGGCCCGTGAAGCGTTCTTCTCCCGGGGGCAGGCGTGCATGAGGGCGTCGAGCCTCGGCAAGCGCTTTGGCTGGGGCGTTCATGCCGACAGTGAGGGCCGGATCGCGATTTACGCCGTCGACAGCAAACGCTACCAGGCGCTGGTCCGCGATCCCAAGCTCACGCAGGTGCGCGCGATGCGGTCGAAGCGGGCGTGATCAGAATTTTGGCGCCCGCTTCTCTGCGAACGCCTTGATGCCTTCCTTGATCTCGTCGCCGCGCATGCTGTCGCGGTGGCGCTGGTCGGCAGCTTGTTCGTCCAATTCGCCGCGGGCGAACTCGTTGATGGCGCGCTTCATGCCGCGCATCGCTTGTGGCGCGTTGCCGGCGAGGACGCCGGCGAGCTTGTCGACCTCCTCGTCCAGGAATTCCACCGGCACCATGGCGGTGAGATAGCCGATGCGCAGCATCTCCGGCGCGCTGATCTTCTGCGCGGTCAGGAACAGCCTCTTGGCATTGTCGACGCCGAGCCGCGTCACGTAGCGTTTGATGCCGCTCCTGTAATAGTGCAGCCCGAGCCGCGCCGCCGGCATGAACATCTCGGCGGTGTCGACGCCGATGCGGAAATCGCAGGCGAGCGCGAGGTCGGTCGAGCCGCCATAGACGCCGCCATTGAGCCGGCAGATCGTCGGCACGCCGAGATCCTCCAGCCGGTTGACGACCGCCTCGAAGGCGGAGCCCGCGCTCTGCTGCTCGTTTGCGCTCACCGCGCGCTCGGCGACCGAATTCAGATCATAGCCCGCCGAGAAGGCGCGCCCGGTGCCGGTCAGCACTAGCACGCGGATCGCGGGATCAGCCTCGATCCGGTCGAACAGTTTGACGAGCTCGCCGAGGTCTTCCGCCTGGAGCCGGTTGAGATGCTTGGGACGGTTGAGGCGGATGGTGGCGCGCGCGCCGTCGATGTCGAGCACGGGGCCGCTGGCCGCCTCGGCGGTATCGGACATTCTTGTCTCCGTTTACTTGTTCTCGAGCGTGCGCCGTTTCGCCTCGGCGTCGATGGTCTCGGCGAGATCCGGATGCCGCGCCATCAGCACGCGGAAATCGACGAGGTCGAGCACCAGGAGCCGCGACACCTTCGTGGTCGAGACATTGGCGCCGCGCATGTTGTTGCCGAGCAGCGCCATCTCACCGAAGAAGGCGCCTTCGCCGAGCTGCACCTTCTTGCCGGGCAGGTCGACCTCGACCTCACCTGCGGCGATGAAATACATGCAGTCGCCCTGCGCGCCCTTGCGGATGATCATGGTGCGCGCCGGCAGCTCCATAGTGCGCAGCATGTGGGTGACGTCGGCGATGGCCGCCGGTCCAAGCGCTGCGAAGAACGGCACCTTGCTGACGGATTCCCAGGTCTTGAGGAAATTGTCGCGCCGGGTCTCCGCGGCAAAGCCGGTGGCCAGGATACCGGTCCAGAGGCCGAACACGCCGAGGCCGGAGATCATCACCAGCGCCGCCACCATGCGTCCCAGAGGCGTCACCGGCACGACGTCGCCATAGCCGGTCGTCGTCAAGGTCACCACCGCCCACCACAGCGCCGCCGGCACGCTGCCGAAGGTCTGCGGCTGCACGTCCCGCTCCAGGAAATATTCGGCGACGGAGGCGAGGAAAACCACCATCAGGAAGATCACGAGCACGCTGACCAGCGGCCCCGATTCCAGCACCAGGACGCGGCGCAGCTGGCGCAGGCCCGGAATGCCCGGCACCACCTTCAGCACCCAGAGCACGCTGAGCAGCCAGGCCGTCCGGAGCTCGACGCCGAGCATCAGCGCGACCGGCACGGCCAGCGCTCCGATCGCATCGACGATGCCGGCGGAGGAGGACATGTACAGCGCAAGGCGCTCGGTTCGCCTCATGTGGCGCAGCCGGACGACCCATTCGAACACGAAATAGGCGAGGCAGGCCCAGAGCAGGGCATCGACCCAGCGGGGCGCCGTCTCATAGGCCGGGCCAACCGTCAGCAGCACCATGCTGAGCACGCCGACACCGACCGCCACATAGGCCGCCTTGGTCATGTTGCGGCCGGCCGTGGCGGCCACGAACTGGGCCAGTGCGGAGATCAGCGGCTTGGACATGCGGGAAGGCGGCTCGGTGGTGGCTTTTGCGGTCCCGGCTGGGACTTCGCTGCCAAAGTGCCCGCCCGGGCCGAGGCCGTCAACGACGGGCGCGGGCCGCGGCAAATGGGAAGACGAAGGCGGGGTGCGGCAGCCGGCCGAGCCGCTACCTGAAATGCGGCGGCTCGTCGTAGCCGCGGCGGCTGCTGAAGAACAGCAGGACCATCAGGCCGACGCCGACGACGACGGAAAATCCCGCCCCCAGCGCGAGGGCCACATAGCCTTCCGTCGGGATCGGCTCGCCTTCGACCGCCATCGCTGAATAAGCGAAATAGCCAACCGCTGCCAGCATTCCCAGGAGGCAGATCACGAGGAGTATACGCATGGCGCGTTCTCCGGCTGTATCCGGAAACCAACGGTTGCGGATGGGGTGGGTTCCAGAGTTCCGGCCGTTGATCCAGCGGCAAGGCTTCCGCCAGCCCTGCCCTGAGGGCGCCGGCCCGGCGGATCAAGCGCTCTGCGCGGTCTTGACCACCACGACGTTGCTGTCGTCGTGCGGCGGAGGGCCGGCATCGTGGGTGGTCTTGTCGATCTCGCCGGCACGGCGTTTCAGGTAGTCGCGACGCATGCCGATCTCATCGCGGACGAATTCGTAGCCGAGCTTGAAGGTGTCGAGCCCGTCGGTACTGATCGTGCCGTCCCGGAGCCCGATGACCGCGCCGCGCAGGATGCCTTCCAGCTCGTCCTGGAGACATTCGAGCTGATCCAGCGAGTGGGCGTGCTCGATGCGCTCGCCGATGTCGAGGATGGCGGTGGAGAGCTCGCTGGCCTTCTCCGGCGCGATCCGGGTGATCTTGGCGTAGATCGCGGCGAAGATCGAGCCGATGACGCTGAGCGCGGCGGCGCCGAGATACATCAGGTCGCTGTACTTATCCATGAACGACTTGGTGTCGTCGTTGATGTAATCGGCCGCGCCCCGATGCGCCATCACATAGGCGTCCTTCTCGACGGAGGCCGGCTCGATCCTGCTGGCGAAGCCGCTGTCGAGCCCGAGGGCGGACTTGTTCTCGTAGACGGTTCGCGCCAGTTCGCCGGCCGTGGTCGCCGACATCCTGGATTGCGCGACCAGCAGCCATTCGAGCCCGATCGTTTCGAGATCGTCGTCGGGAATCTCAGGCGAGGCCGACAGCGTGCCAGCCGTCAGCGTCTCGTCGGAAATGCCGGGGAATTTGCGTGCCAGCGCCTTGGTCTCGTCGATTGCGTTGAGCGTGAAGCCGCCGCGTTTGGCGACCTGCTCATAGGCCTTGTCCCGCACCGCTTTCGAGGCGTGGACGATGGCGATCACCGCGCCGAAGCCGGCTCCCGGCGCAAACAGCTTGTCGAGCGTTGCGCCCTGCGGCGCCATCAGGATCTTCGCGGCGTCCGGACCGTCGGGGATGTCGAGGATGCTGCGGACGAAGGCGAGCGAGGATTCGTTCTCGGCGAGGACTGCGACCTTCTTCTTCTTCAGCTCGGCAAGCGACTTGATCTTCTTGTTGCCGGGTCCGAGCAGGAGGACGAGATCGTGCTCGAGGATCGCGAGCGCGCGCGCCCGCAGCGGCACCTTGGCGTCGGTCCGCAGCACCGCGAGATCGGCCTGCTTGCGGTCGAACTGGGCGAGCGCCTTGGCATTGTCAGGGTTGTTGACGATCTTGATGCGGAAGCGCGAGGCGTTGTCCTTCAGCAGTGCGGCGAGCTTGGCCGCGAACAGCGCCTCGTCGCTGTTGGGTGCGCCGACGGCAAAGGTCAGCGTCTCCGAATTGTGCACCAGCGTGCGGCCGGCCCAGACGGTGGCAAGCGACAGCAGCAGGGTCAGCACGACGTACAGCAGGACTTGCTGCTGATTGGTCTTGATCACCTTGGGACGCCGGGGCGGCGGTTCGACCGACGATATGGTCGGGCCTTCAGTACTCATGGCAGCACTCTGGCCTTATTCTCGGTCTCGGGCGGCTCGCGGATCTGATCGCTGCGTGCGGCCCTGCAATTCGTAAACGCCTGAAAAAAGAACGATATTCTCTACCGCCAATGATAGCGCTAAGGTCACGGAATGCAAATTTCGAGCCGAAGGTAACCTTACTCGGCGCCGGCGCGGCGATTGGTCATGCTATCACCAGTTAGCCACAGTTGGCGATTTTCCGGTTCCCCCCGGCTGCATTCCGCCGCGGGAGGTGTCATAAATCGGAGGTCCCGGCGATTTGACCGGCCCAAGAAGAAGTTGCGCTGAACGCTCCAATCTTTCTTGATCACGTCAATGAGGGCGTCAGCTTTGTCGTTTCCACCCATGTCATCGGCGGTTCCGGTTGAGGCGCTCATTGGCTGGATGTTGTTGCTCACGTTCAAGCACATCATCGCTGATTTCGTCCTCCAGACCGCCTGGATGGCGCATGGCAAGGACCAGAAGCACGGCTGGGCCCTGCCGCTCCTGGTGCATTGCCTGGTTCACCTTGCGGTTGCGCTGCCGCTGATCCTGATCGTGGCGCCGAAATTCTGGTTCGTGGCGCTGATCGATTTCGTGATCCACATCACGATCGACCGGGCCAAGGGCTTCGTCTCGGCCAATTTCGGTGTCGACCTCGCGCATCCCTGGTTCTGGACCCTGATCGGTATCGATCAGGCGCTGCATCATCTCACCGGGTTCGGCCTCTCCATCTACATGGCGGCGAACTGATTGCTTGCATCCGTCATTCCGGGGCGGTCCGCAGGACCGAACCCGGAATCTCGAGATTCCGGGTTCTCTCTTCGCGAGCCCCGGAATGACGGCACGTAGCAATTCCCGTCCGCCTCTGATTCGCGGGGCGCGCGCACGCACCCCGGGTGACTACCGTCCCGGGTGGTTAACCTTTCGTTAGAGAATTGCGCTGCATCTTCCCCACACGAGGGAGAACTGCAATGTTTTCAAGCCGCGACGCCTTTGAAAGCGATTTCTGCCCGGTCCACGACGAGCTCCTTGGCGAGATGTATCGCGCCAGCGCGAGCGGGCTGCCGAGGCTGGTTGAGAGTGTTTCCCCTGACGCACGCGCGAAGCTGGCGCTGTTCTGCTATCGCCGCAGCCATTTGCACTCGCTGGCGGTCGCGATCGCAGGCAGCTGCAGCGAGCGCGACCTGATCGAGAACGGCGGCCGTGTCGGCTCGACGCTCTACGCGCTGTCACGCGAAAGCGTCACCAAATCCTCGCCGTCGCTGTCGGGAGGCCGCAAGCCGATCACGCTGTCGACCAAGCCGCTCTCGGTGCTTGCACCGCTCGATGACGAGCTCGACGACGAGATCAGCGAAGCCGTCCCCGCTTAAGAGTTCGCGATCATCGGCAGCCCGAACTTCCGCCGCGCCATCGCGCATTCGGCATCGCCCGGCATGCAGGTGCGACAGACCTCCGGCCGCACGGCGTAGATGCCGCAGGCGGTCTCTTTCCCGATCTCCCCACGCAACGCCGAGCAGCGGTCGCCTTCGCAGCGCATGCCGGACTGCCGCGCATTGACGAGCGCCTCCGGGATCGCCGCAAGCTCCTCGTCGCTCTCGATCGAGAAGCGCGGCCAGTTCTCCGAATAGCCGCAGCAGGCGCCGCAGCTCTGGCAGCAGCTCGACAGGTCGATGGGGGATGTCTCGTCCATCGTCGTCATGTGTCCTTTGGCGGGCCCCAGACCAGGCTCTGGCGCCATTTTGCGCGCAGCACGTCGCGCCGCTCCGGATATTTCTCGTCGAGATAGGTCGCGTCCACGACGCGGTCGGTGCGGAAGCTGCGGAAGTCACTGCGCAGCTCGCACCAGGCCGCGAGCAGGCGCACGGCTTCGAGATAACCGACCGAGATCGGCCAGATCATGCGCTCGCTGGGGCGGCCCTGCTCGTCGCGATAGCGCAGCATGATCTTCTTGCCTTCGTGGATCTGGGTGCGCGTGCGCGCCATGTCGAGGCGGTCCGGCTCCCTGTTCCAGCTCGGCCGCGCGCGGCTCGCGGGCTCCAGCACGAAGGGACGCAGGCGCTCGGGCACGGTGTCGGCGATCTTGGCCATCAGATCTTCGGCCGCGCGCGCCAGTGTGGAATCGGCATGGCCCGCGACCCATTGCGCGCCCAGCACCGCCGCCTCGATCTCGTCGGGTGTCAGCATGAGGGGCGGCAAGTCAAAGCCCTTTTCCAGGATGTAGCCCATGCCGGCCTCGCCGCGGATCGGCACGCGCTGGCCGATCAGCGTCGCGATGTCGCGATAGATGGTGCGCTTGGAGGTCTCGAGTTCGGCCGCGATCGCATCCGCCGTCAGCGGCTTACGCGTGCGCCTCAGCACCTGGATGATCTGAAACAGCCGGTCGGCGCGTCTCATGACAATTCTCTTTCCAAATTCCTGACCGCGGCCCGCTCAAAATCCGGCGCGTGGATGCTGACAGGATGTTGGCAGCAGGGGGGTTCTATACCGGGACAACACATCGACTGAAGAGGATTTGTCCATGATCGTCCCAACTCATTTCGGCCCGGCCGGTCCGCTGTGGCGGGCGCAGGCCGTGCTGCACGCTTTGGCCTTCAGCCGGCTCATGTTTTTCGATCTCACCGTCGTCGACCTCCGCGTTGCGTTCGCGACCATGGTGACACGCTCGCTGATCCAGGCTGCGGACGCGCTGGTCCGCCACGTCATGTGCCGCGCCTGGCGAGGGGCCCGTTTCGCAGAAGATATCACGGCTGCTGCCACCATGGTGGCAGCAGCCCGTCATTAGGTTCCGTCGACTTTCGCAGGTTCAGGAGAGCTCGCATGATCACGCTTTACGGCTTTGGCACCGGCTTCGGCCTGCCGGAAATCAGCCCCTTCGTCACCAAGACGGAGGTGCAGCTCAAGATGGCGGGACTGCCCTACCGGAAGGAGCGCGCGATGCCGCCCGCCTCGCCCAAGGGGCAGCTGCCGTTCATCGACGACGGCGGCGAGGCGGTGGCCGATTCTACCTTCATCCGCGCCCATATCGAGCGCCGCTACGGCTTCGATTTCGACGCCGGCCTGTCACTGGCCGAGCGCGCGCAGGCCTGGGCGTTCGAGCGCATGATCGAGCATCACCTCTATTGGGCGGTGGTCGGCGCGCGCTGGGTCGATCCGGTCAACTTCGCCAAGGGCCCGTCGCATTTCTTCGACGGGGCGCCGGAACACAATCGCGAAAAATTGCGCGAGGATGCGCAATTCCGTGTCGCCGAGAACTATCTGCTCTCCGGCCTCGGCCGTCACGCGCCCGACGACGACGTCGATCTCGCGGTGCGCTCGCTGTTCGCGCTTTCGGTGCAGCTCGGCGACAAGGCCTATCTGATGGGCAACAAGCCCTGCGGTGTCGATGCCACCGCCTTTGGTATGCTCGCCGGAATGCTGACGCCATTCTTCGAATCCGGCTTGCGGCAGCGGGCCGAGGGCTTCCCGAACCTCACCGCCTATGTCGACCGCATGATGGACGATTACTATCCGGAGTTCGCCTGGACGCCGCTGCGGCAGGCGGCCTAGCGCTCACAAGACCGTAGGTCTCGAGGCGCTGAACTCTCCACATCGTCATGGCCGGGACAAGCCTGGGCATGACGACCCGAGAGTCTGGAAGTAAAAGGAAAAGAGCCGGCCCAACGGGCCGGCTCTTGCCGTCTTAGAACTCTCGTCGCGCTTACTTCACCAGCGTGTACTTGCCATTTTTCACGGTGAGCAGGATGCGCGAGCGCTCGTCGAGGCCGTAGCGGTCCTTTTCGGTGAAGTTGTAGACGCCCTGGCTCGCCGCCAGCTCCTTCTCCGACAGCAGCGCCTGGCGGATGGCTTCGCGGAATTCCGGCGTGCCGGGTTTTGCGGTTTTCAGCGCCGTCGGAATGACGCGCTTGAGGATCTCGAACGCATCGTAGGAATGGCCGGCGAACTGGCTGCGGCTGTTCGGGCCGTACTTCGCCTCATAGGCCGAGTTGAGCGCAAGGCCCGGCTTCTTGGTGGCGGCTTCGTCCGGCTGGTCCTCGGGATCCATCACCGGGCCCGAGGCCATCAGCACGCCTTCGGCCGCTTTGCCGGCGATGCGGATGAAGTCCATGCTGGCCGCGCCATGGGTCTGGTAGATCAGGCCCTGATAACCGCGCTCGCGCAGTTCGGTCTGCGGCAGCGCGGCTGCGGTGCCGGAGGCGCCGACCAGGATCGCGTCGGGATTGGCGGCGACGAGCTTGAGCACCTGTCCGGTCACCGACGTATCGGGACGAGCGAAGCGCTCCTCGTCCGCGATGGTCATGCCCATCGGCACGGCCTGCGCCTTCAGGTCGTTGAACCAGAGGTCGCCGTAGGAATCGGAGTAGCCGATATAGCCGAGGGTCTTCACACCCTTCGACTTCATGTGATCGTACAGCACCTTGCCCACGATCGGGATCGGCTGCGGCATCGCCACCGACCACTTCATGCGTTCCGGCGTGATCGGGAACGGCGCGAGGCCGAAATGCGGGATGCCGGCTTCATTGGCGACATTGGAGACCGCGATGGTCGGGGGCGTCAGTGCCGAGCCCATGATGATGTCGGCTTTGGATTCCGTCACGAAGCGGCGGGCATTGGTGGTTGCGGTGGTGGGATCGCCGCCGTCGTCGAGCACGATCACCTTCAGCGGCACGCCGCCGATCTCCTTCGGCACGAATTCCAGCGCGTTACGCTCGGGAATGCCGAGGGCGGCGCCGGGGCCGGTCGTGGTGGTGGTGATGCCGATGGTGATTTCGCTGGTCTGCGCCAGGACGGGCAGGGCCGGCAGGGCAAGCGTCGCCGCGGCGATGGCGGCGGTCAGGTAAAAGCGTTTCATCTATTATTTCTCCCTTGACGTGTTTCTTTGAAAGCAGAAATCGGGGGGTAATTCAGCCCCCTCTTTTGGTGATGCGGCGATTTAGCTCTCCGTGAACTTGGTCACCATTTCCGCCGGAAACGGTGCCGATTTCAGCTTCTCCGGATTGGCCGGGTCGCGGCCGACCAGGACGCGGGTCTCGAATGCCTCGATGGCGAGATCGGCGGCCTTGTAGACGTTGTGCTTCACCTCGAAGCTCGAGCGCTTGATGCTTTCGATCTTCGTCTCGATGGTGATCCAGTCGCCATGGGTCGAGGGGATGTAGAACTTGGCCCGCGTGTCGACCATGGGGATACCGACCAGGCCGTATTTGTGGACCAGGTCCTGTTTCGAGAAGCCGGCGACCTCGAACAGGGTCGAGGTCGAATCGTCGAACATCGCGAAATAGCGCGGGTAGTAGACGATGTTGGCGGGGTCGCAATCGCCCCACTGGATCTGTACGTCGCGCCGGTTCACGAACATGGAGCGTGCCTTACTTCGGCGCCATGCGCAGCGAGCCGTCGAGGCGCACCACCTCGCCGTTCAGGTACGAATTCTCGACCATGTGCAGCGCGAGCGCGGCAAACTCGTCGGCGTTGCCGAGCCGGCGCGGGAAGGGGATCGCGGCCGCGAGCGAATCCTGGGCTTCCTGCGGCAGGTTGGCGAGCAGCGGGGTGAGGAACAGGCCGGGCGCGATCGTCAGCACGCGGACGCCGAACTGTGCGAGCTCGCGCGCGATCGGCAGCGTCATGCCGACGATGCCGCCCTTCGAGGCCGAATAGGCCGACTGCCCGATCTGGCCGTCATAGGCGGCGACGGAGGCGGTGTTGATGATGACGCCGCGCTCGCCGGTCGCCTGCGGCTCGAGCTTTGACATCTCGGTTGCGGCGAGGCGCAGCATGTTGAAGGTGCCGATCAGATTGACCTTGATCACCTTGTCGAAATCGGCGAGCGCCATCGGGCCGTCGCGGCCCACCACGCGCTTGGCAACGCCGATGCCGGCGCAATTGACCAGCACGCGCGCGGGGCCGTGGGCCTTGGTCGCCTGCGCGATCGCAGCTTCAGCGGAAGCGGCATCGGAGACGTCGCAGGTCACGGCCACGCCCTTGATCTCGGCGGCAACGGTTTCTGCGAGCTTGGCATTGAGGTCGAACACCGCGACCTTGGCGCCCTGCGCCGCCAGTTTTCGCGCGGTCGCCGCGCCCAGCCCCGATGCGCCGCCGGTAACGATGGCTGCCTGATCCTTCAACAACATGGCGTTCTCCTGTAGCGATGGTTTCTTAGCCGACCGATATCACACGGTCCGACGGATTGGCAGCGTAGAGCTCCTCGATCAGGGCGCCGCGATGCTCCAGCACCGCGCGCTGGTTGATCGAGCCCTTGTCGGTGACCTCGCCCTTGTCGATCGAGAGCGGCGTATCCATCAGGATCGCGCGCGTGATCCGCGTCGAGGAGCCGGTGGCCGAGCCGAGGAAACGGGTCAGGCGCTCGCGAAAGGCCTCGCGCACCAGCCGGTCGCGCGTCGCGACGACGAGATCGTCGGCCGGCAGCGTCGGGTTGATCAGCCGGCAGCCATCGAGGTCGAGCACGACCAGCGCGGAAACCTCGTCGCGGTTGATGCCGGCAATGACGACGTCGCGCACCAGCGGTGCGCAGGCCGCGACGAAGCGCGCGCGCAAGGGGCCGACGCTGACCCAGGTACCGCTGCCGAGCTTGAAATCCTCGCTGACGCGGCCATCGAAATCGAAGCCGGCGTTGAGATCATCGGGATCGGCGGGCTTGAGCGCATCGCCCATCATGTAAAATCCTTCCTCGTCGAAGGATTTTGCGGTGATGTCCGCCTCGCGCCAGTAGCCGGGCATCACGTTCGGCCCCTTGGCGCGGACCTCGAGCTTGCCGTTGTTCGGCACCAGCTTGGCGTCATTGCCTGAGACCGGCAACCCGACATGGCCGGAGCGGCTGGTGCGCGGATTGACCGACATGAAGAACGGCGCGGTCTCGGTGGCGCCAAGGCCGGTCAGCATCGGCACGCGATAGCCCTTTTCCTTCACCGCGAGCTCGTCGAGGCTGTTCCAGACGAACGGCGACAGCGCCGCGCCCGAGAAGAACATCGCGTGCAGCCGGTCGAAGAATTTTGCGCGCAGGCCCTGGTCGTCGCGCAAATACGGCAGCAGGGACTCGTAGCCCTTGGGTACGTTGAAATAGACGGTCGGCGAAATCTCCTGGAGATTGCGCACCGTCTCCTCGATGCCGCCCGGCATCGGCTTGCCGGCGTCCAGATACATCGAGCCGCCATTGTAGAGCGTCAGCCCGATATTGTGGTTGCCGCCGAAGGTGTGATTCCAGGGCAGCCAGTCGATGATGACGGGCGGCTCGTCCTTGAGGAAGGCAAGCGTCTCGCGCAGCATCACCTGGTTGGCGCAGATCATGCGCTGGGTGTTGATGACGGCCTTGGGATTGCCGGTAGAGCCCGACGTCAGCAGGAATTTCGCGATCGTGTCGGGGCCGATCTTGCCGTGGACCTGGTCGAGATCGCCTCGGATCGGCGTCGCCATGAGGTCGGCGAGCAGGGTGACGTCGCGGCCCGGCACGGTGCCGTAGGACGCGGCGATCTCGGTGCCGAGCGAGACATTGGCGGCGAGCGCATCCGCGAACTTGTCGGCGTCCTCGGCGAAGACGAGGCCGGGCGTCAAGAGCTTCATCAGATAGGACAGCTTGCCGTAATCCTTCGACACCAGCGAATAGGCCGGCGACACCGGGCAGAACGGAACGCCGGCATAGAACGCGCCGAAAGCCAGAAGCGCATGGTCGATCGAATTGCCGGAGAGGATGACGAGCGGCCGCTCCGCCGACAGGCCGCGCTGGATCAGCCCGGAGGCGATGTGCCGGCTCGCGGTGAGCAGCTCGGCATAGGTGATCTTGCGCCAGCCGCGGCCGCCTTCGCGCTCGGCCATGAAGACGCGGTCCGGCGTCGTCGCCGCCCAATGATGCAGGCGGTCGGTGATGCGGACGGGATAGTCGCCGAGCGGCTGCTTCGGCCGCAGGTAGATCGTCCCGTCCTCGCGCCGTTCGATGTTGACGACGGGATCGCCGAACGAAATGGGTCGCAGCGGGAAAGTGCTTGCGCCGCGCTCCGTGTTGGAAGAGGACGGCTGTGCACTCATGACTTTGGCTTCACCTTGGCGGTCTTGTGCTCGAGGAATTCGCGGATCCTGCGTTTTGCCTCTTTGTCGCTCTGCGCCACCGTCGCCATCAGCGATTCCATCAACAGGCCGGCCTGCGGATTGGCCTCTGCGATCATCGGTAGCGCCTGGAGCACGGCGAAATTCGTCAGCGGCGCGTTGGAGGCGACCTTGGTTGCAAGCTCCAGCGCCTTGCCGAGCCCGTTGCCGGCCTCCGTCACATATTGCGCAAAGCCGTAGGAGGCGCCTTCGGTCGCGCTATAGACGCGGCCGGTCAGCATCATGTCCATCATCCTGGCAACGCCGATCAGCCGCGGCAGCCGCACCGAGCCGCCGCCGCCGACGAAGATGCCGCGCTGTCCTTCCGGCAGGGCGAAATAGGTCGACGGCTCGGCGACGCGGATATGTGCGGCGCAGGCGAGTTCCAGCCCGCCGCCGATCACCGCGCCCCGGAGCGCCGCGATCACTGGCACGCGGCTGTACTGGATGCGGTCGAACACCCGGTGCCACATCTGCGAATGGAGGAGACCGCCGGTCGCGTCGTGGTCGGTCAGCTCGGAGAGATCGAGGCCGGAGGAGAAGTGATCGCCGATGCCGTGGATGACGACCGCGCCGATATCCTCGGGCAGGGAGGCAAAACACTCGCCGATTTCCAGGATAATGCCGTCATTGAGCGCATTGCGCTTGGCCGGCCGGTTCAGGCCCACGGTCAGAACCCGGTCCGCCCTCTCGATCCTCAACAGCCCGGAGGCGCCCGCGTCAGCGGTCTCGGCGTTTCCCTGTGTCATTTGCGTCCTTATCAGAATAGTTATGTTGTATAACGAATTTACAGGGAGTCAACAAGGGAAGCCCTCCCTGGCGTCGGGGCAGCTACGCTCGTCTCGGCTCCCCAGGAACGGGTAGCCGCCGATGTCATCAGCCCATCGCCACCTGGTCGCCCTTGGTCCCGTGCTCGCGTTGGTCGAGCCACATCGTGCCGAGCGCAAACGCCAGCCACCCGAAATTGTAGGCAAAGCCCCCGATCAAAACGACCCAGCCGGGAATCGGTCCGACGGCGGCGCGATCGATAAGTTCCGTCAAGGTCACTGCAGGCGTCGGATGGATTGCAATCTTGCCGTAATAGGCGGTCGCCTGGATGGCGAGAATCCAGACGTAGTTGCGACGTAACCGCCGTCCGGCAGCGCGGACAAATGAAATGTGATAGCGGGGCGCAGTGTAGTCGCGCGCGAGAACAGCCTTCCAACTATCATCGTGCGCTTCTCCGGTGAAGATTGGCGCATAGAAATTCCTCTCCAACCAACGAGCCCGGGCACGCCAGACATTGAAATAGCGATAACGCCGTGCCTCCATACCAAGGAACACGGCAAGGAGCAGTCCGACGAGTACGAGTGGTAGAGGCGAAGCCTCCGGGCTCGAAAATGTCGTCGACAGCGCGATGCCCATCGTGACGATCGCCCAATTGGTCGTGTTGTCGAGCCGCGTTCGCCAGATCGTCGATCGATAGACCTCGCCGCGGTAGAGATGAGCGATAGCGCCCATTTCGGCGGAGTCGAAGGTGTGTTGGGGGACTGGTTCGCTGGAAGCCATAAGAGACATGGTGGGACTCCCGTGGGCTGCACAACTTGGCGCAGATCACATTCTGAACCAGGTTCGCCCTGGGTCAAAGACCGATTCCTCACATCACCTGATGCACGTCGATCACCACGCGGTCCGCGTGGCGCGCGGCTGAGGCGACAAAAATGTGCTGCATCAGCCAGCGATAGTTTTCATGCCCCGTCTCGAACTTCGGCACGGTGCGGAAATAGATCAGTTTCGGATCGACTGCCTCGCCGCGCTTGAGCTTCTGCAACAGCTCGACCGGGCCGAAGCGGATGCCCTTGTTCTCGACATAGACGACGGCGCCGTCGTCGGTCTCGAAGGCGTATTTGGCTTCAAGGTCGATCAGCTCGTTGGGGCGGATGGTCTGGAAGTCGGCGCCGAAGGGAAGAACCTTGCCGGTGATCGCGCCCGTCACCTCGCCGCCGACGATCGGGATGATGCGGCGCACGCCGATGCCGGTCTCGCCCGCGGTGACGACGTCACCGATGCGCGCGGTGATGGTGAAGACGTATTTCGTCTCTAACGTCGGCGTGGTCATCGCTTCACCTCGTCAATGCGCCATCATCCGTGTCGGCAGCCAGGTCGCCAGCAGCGGGAAGGCGATCAGGATCACCAGCCGCACCAGATCCGTCGCCACGAACGGGATCACGCCCTTGAAGATGGTGGAGAAGGAGACGTCCTTCACCACGCTTTTGATGACAAAGACGTTCATGCCGACCGGCGGGTGGATCAGGCCGAGTTCGACCGTCATCACGATGATGACGCCGAACCAGATCGGGTCGAAGCCGAGATGCATGATGACGGGGAAGATGATCGGCACGGTCAGGATGATCATCGCCATGGCGTCCATCAGGCAGCCGAGCACGAGATACATCACCATGATCAGCGCCAGCACGCCGTAGGGACCGAGGCCGAGGCCGGTGAGGAATTCCGTCACCTTCTGCGGGGTCTGCGTCACCGTGAGGAAATAACCGAAGATCAGCGCGCCGATCAGCACGGTGAACACGGCGGCCGCGGTGCGCGTCGCCTGGAGCAGCGAGGCCAGAATCTTCTCGCGGTCGAGCCGGCCGGTCAGCACGCCGATGATGAAGGCACCGGTGGCGCCGACGCCGCCGGCTTCCGTCGGCGTGAAGCGTGGCAGGAAGGGCAGGCCGTAGAGGCCGCCGATGACGAAGACGAACAGCAGGACCGGCGCCCAGATCTCCTTCAGCCCGGCAAAGCGCTCGCGCCACGGCAGCACCTTGCCCTTGGGCAGGAAGTCCGGCCGGAAGTATCCGATCAGGGCGATCGTGATCATGTACATGGTCATCGCCAGCAGGCCCGGAATGATGCCGGCGATGAAGAGCTTTCCGATGTCCTGCTCGGTGATGATGCCGTAGACCGCCAGCACGGTGGAGGGCGGCAGCATCGCGCCGAGCGTGCCGCCGGCCGCGATCACGCCGGTGGCGAACGACTGCGGATAGCCGAAGCGGCGCATCTCGGGATAGGCGACGGCGGAGAAGGTCGCGGCGGTCGCAACCGAGGAGCCGCAGATCGCGGCAAAGCCGCCGCAGGCGCCGACGGTGGCGATGCCGAGCCCGCCGCGCAAATGCCCGACAAAGCCGTTGGCGGCGCGGAACAACTCGCGGCTCATGCCGGAATTGCTGACGAAGGAGCCCATCAGCAGGAACATCGGGATGACGCCGAACGTGTAGTCGGTGACCGTTCGCATCGAGGTCTGGCCGACCAGCTTCAGTGCCGGCGTGGCGCCGACCAGATAGGAGAAGCCGGACACGCCGACGAGGCCCATGGCCATGCCGACGGGCACGCGCAGCAGCATCAACGCAAACAGGGAAACGAAGCCGATAACGGCGACGGCATCGGTGCTCATGATTACTCCGTCGCCTTCAGCTTGGGGTCGTGCATTTCTTCGGGATGGAAGATCAGCCGGTAGGTGCGGATCGCGATCAGCAGCACGGCCGAGACGTCGCCGATCCAGGCGATCGCGAAGAACGGCCAGGTCGGCATGTGCATGTCGAAGGTCTGGACGTTGTCGTTGTAGGTGCCGCGCACCTTGTCGAACAGGGTCCAGGTCTGCACCGTGACGACGAACAGCAGCACCATGGTTGCGAACACGTCGATCCAGCGCTGATAGCGCGGCCCGACATTGCCCCAGACAAGGTCGACCGTGATGTGGGTGCCGCGATAGGAGGTCGCGGCGATGCCCCAGAAGATCAGGATGCCGAGCAGCATGCGGCCGATGTCGAAGCTGTCGGGGATCGAATAGTTCAGCGTGTTGCGCAGCAGAACCGACACGAAGATGTCGAGCGCGACGAGGCCGACGAAGCCGGCCGCGATCCATTCGATCGTGTCGATAAAGCGATCCATCCAGGCGCGCTTCATGGGAGATCCTTAAGTGCTGTCATTCTTGCTTTCGACCCGGCGCGCCCTTCGCCTCTCCCCGCTTGCGGGTGAGGGGGACTCTCCGCGAGTCCAATTGTCACCGTCCCCGCGGAGACTCCCCCTCACCCCAACCCTCTCCCCGCAGGCGGGGAGAGGGGGACGAAGCAGAGTGCGCTCCTCACCTTCAACCCGCTTGCAGAACAACAGCGGCGAGATGTCTCCCCCCGCCGTGTTCTTAGTGACCAGGCCTCACTCCGCCAGCGCGTTGTACTTCTTCAGCGACGCCTTCAAATCCGCGAGTGCTGCGTCCGGATCGGCGCCGGCCTTTTTCGCGCCCTCGGACCAGGTCTTGACCAGCGGCTCAGCGGCCTTCTTCCAGGCGGCGGTCTGCTCGGGTGTCAGCTTGTAGACTTCATGATTGGATTCCGCCTTGACCTTGTCGATGCCGGCATCCTCGAACTTGCCCCAGTGCTCGCCGACGACGCCCGCCATCTCGACCGAGCAGTTCTTGTCGATCGCGGCCTTCTGCTTGTCGGACATCGCGTTGTACTTGTCCTTGTTGATCACGAAGACGAAGGTCGTGGTGTAGAGCGGCGCCTCCATGTCGTACTTGGTCACCTTGTCGATGCCGAACAGCACCAGCGAGCCCCAGGGGAAGGTGACGCCGTCGGCGACGCCGCGCTCGATGATGTCACGCACTTCGGGCGCGGAGGACTGCACATTGGTGCCGCCGAGCGAGGTGACGAAGTTCGCCATGGTGGCGTGCGCCGGGCGGATCTTCAGGCCCTTCACGTCCTCCGGCGTCACGATCTTCTTGGTGCGGGAGTGGAAGGAGGAGGGCGAGTGGACGAAGGCGAGGCAGTACTTGACGTCCTTCATCTCCTTCTCGGCATATTTGCGATACCAGGCGTCCAGCCCCATCGAGCCGCCCTTGGCATCCGAGATCAGGAACGGCAATTCGCCGGCGCCGACGATCGGGAAGCGGCCGGGCTGATAGCCGGGATTGACATAAGTGACGTCGGCGATGCCATCGCGCGCCATGTCGTAATGATCGAACGCCTTGCCGAGCTGCTGGGCCGGAAACACCTTGCCCTTGATGGTGCCGCCGGAATCCTTCTCGACCGCAGCCGCCCAGTCTTCCAGCGATTTCTGGAGGGGATGCGAAGCGGGCACCCAGTGCGAGATCTTCAAATCGAAGGTCTTGTCCTGCGCGAACGCGGGCGTCACGCTTGCTGCGAGCAACAAAGCCAGACAGGCTTTCCTCATCACACGTCTCTCCCTGTTTTCGACGGCGGGCTTCGATGGCCCGGTCTCGTTATTTAACATGTTATCTAATTTGCCGGCGCGTTCAAGCCGGAACTGGCGCGGCGTGCCGCCGCGTCATCTACGTCAGCCATGTTGCATGGATTTGTCGGTGCTCGGGCGCACTCCCCTTTTGCCCAACGATTATGTTATATAATTATCTTGCGCGGACCGACGCGACAAGCGAGCCGCAGCGAAAGCCTACAGGATCGGGTGGAGCAAGTATTGCGGACAAAAGTCGCAATCATCGGGGCCGGGCCGGCTGGATTGTTGCTTGGGCAACTGCTGCACCATTACGGCATCGACAATTTCATCCTGGAGCGGCAGAGCCCGGACTACGTGCTCGGCCGCATCCGCGCCGGTCTCCTCGAGGAAGGAACCGTCGCGCTGCTCGACCAGGTCGGCGCCGGTGCGCGGGCGCATGCCGAAGGCCTGGTGCATGAGGGCATCGAGCTCGCCTTTTCCGGCCGCCGTCATCGCATCGACATGAAGGCGGCGACCGGCAAGACGGTGATGATCTACGGCCAGACCGAGGTCACGCTCGACCTGATGAACGCGCGCAAGGCGGCCGGCCTCAATTCGGTCTACGAGGCCAGGGACGTGCAGCCGCATGATTTCGACAGCAATCATCCCCGCGTAACCTGGGTCAAGGACGGCGTCACCCACACGCTGGATTGCGATTTCATCGCCGGCTGCGACGGTTTTCACGGCGTCAGCCGGACCAGCGTCCCGGCCACGGCGATCGAGGAGTTCGAGCGGGTCTATCCGTTCGGCTGGCTCGGCATCCTCTCCGAGACGCCGCCGGTCAGCCACGAGCTGATCTACTCCAACCACGCCCGCGGCTTTGCGCTCTGCACCATGCGCTCGATGAAGCGCAGCCGCCACTATGTGCAGTGCTCACTGGACGACCACGTCGACCAATGGCCGGACGACCGCTTCTGGGACGAATTGAAGCGCCGGCTCGACCAGGAGGCGGCTGACGGCCTCGTCACCGGTCCCTCGATCGAGAAGAGCATCGCCCCGTTGCGCAGCTTTGTCGCCGAGCCGATGCGCTTCGGCAGGATGTTCTTGTGCGGCGATGCCGCCCACATCGTGCCGCCGACCGGGGCCAAGGGATTGAACCTGGCTGCCAGCGACGCGCATTATCTGTCGAGCGCGCTGCGCGAATTCTACGATGAGAAGTCCAGCGCCGGCATCGACGCCTATTCCGCCAAGGCGCTGGCGCGCGTCTGGAAGGCCGTGCGCTTCTCCTGGTGGATGACCTCGATGCTGCACAAATTCCCCGACACCGGCAGCATCGGCGCCCGCATCCAGCTCGCCGAGCTCGACTACGTCACGCACTCGCAGGCCGCGATGACCTCGCTGTCGGAGAATTATGTGGGGCTGCCGTTCTAGGAAACGTGGCGGTCCCGCACCCTCCGTCATTGCGAGCCAACGGGTCCGCGCAAAGCGCGGCCCGATGACAGGCTCCGCGAAGCAATCCAGAGACCCTCCGAGGACACAGTCTGGATTGCTTCGTCGCAAGAGCTCCTCGCAATGACAACGGAGCCCATTTCAAACACCCGCGCAAATTCCGTTTAAAACTTTGTAGGTGATGCGTCCGTCACGCCTATCGCGTTCAATGCCGCCAACCAGCAACGCGAGACAGCCATGACCCCCACCGACATTCCCGCCGGCTTCGAGCCGCATTTCCGCAAAGCCCCGCTCACCGATCCCTGGGAGCCGCTCTATTCGAAGAAAACCGACAAGGCCGTGATCATCGGCCTGCGCCTGGCCAGGCCGCATACCAACGCGCGCGGGTTGATCCATGGCGGGCTGATCGCGGCGCTCGCCGATGCCGCCATGGGTTACAGCTGCGCACAGGCGACCGGCTGGACGACGTCCTTCGTGACGATCTCGTTGTCGGTCGACTTCGTCGGCGCCGCCGAGATCGGCCAATGGCTCGCGGTCGAGGGCGAGGCGATCAAGACCGGCAGCACGATCTGTTTCGCGCAGTGCCTGGTCAAGGCCGACGACACCGTGATCGCGCGCGCCAGCGGGACGTTTCGGGTGGTGCCGAAGAAGGGATAGCACCGCTCTCTCCATCGTCATGCCCGGGCTTGTCCCGGGCATCCACGTTCTTCGAGCCTTGTGAGAAAGACGTGGATGGCCGGGACATAGGCGAGCGGAAGCGACGCCGTCCTTCGGACGGCTATGCCCGGCCATGACGGAGAGGGTGAGGCTATCCAAACCGCCACTCCGCGGTCTCCACCACGAGATCGATGAAGGCGCGCACCTTGGCCGAGAGCAGGCGCGAGGTCGGATAGACGACATGGATCGGCAGGGCCGGCTGCTCGTATTTCGCCAGCACGATTTTCAATCGTCCCCGCTTCAGCCCCTCGGCGGCCTGGTAGGCCAGCACCCGCGTCACGCCACCGCCGGCCTCGGCATATTGCAGCGCTGCATCCGCGCTGTTGCTGATGAAACGGGGCGACGGCGTCACCTCGATGTCGCGGCCGTCATGCGGGAAACGCCATTCGGTCGCCGGGCCGAACTGGATGGTCTGGTGCGAGGCGAGCGCTTCCGGCGTCTTCGGCTCGCCATGGCGCTTCAGATAGCTCGGCGCGGCCACCACGATCCGCCGCATCTCGCCGACCTGGCGGGCCACCAGCGTGGAATCGGCGAGATGGCCGATCCGCACCGCCACGTCGACGGCGTCTTCCACGAGATTGACGAGATGGTCGGACAGCCGCAATTCGCCGGCAACCTCGGGATAGCGCTTGAGATAGGCCGTCATGACCGGCCCGACATGCAGCCGGCCGAAGCCGACCGGCGCCGACACCACCAGCCGCCCGCTCGGCCGGTTGCGCTCCTCCCGCGCCGAGCCGTCAGCCTCCTCGACATCGGCGAGGATGCGCCGGGCGCGTTCCAGGTAGCGCGTGCCGACGTCGGTCAGGGTCACCTGCCGCGTGGTCCGCTGCAACAGCCGGGCGCCGAGATGCTCTTCCAGCGCCGCGATCAGCCGCGTCACCGCCGAGGGCGACAGGTGCAGCTTGCGCGCCGCCGGCGCAAAGCCGCGCAGGTCGGCGACGGTGACGAAGACGTGCATGGCGTCCAGGCGGTCCATGGACATTATTGCATATATTGCAATGATGAAGTGTCAAGCCGGCTGATTGTTTTAGAAGCCGAAGGTTGCCACCTTAGCGGTCGAAAGACGCAGATTTGCGCCGGAATTCCAGGAGAGCTTCCGATGACGGCAACTCATACCTACGCCAGCGACGTGGCGTTCACGCCGGCGGTGAAATCGATCCAGACCCGAAAGGGATCACGCGAAGGCTATGCGCAGGCCGAGCAGCGCGGCTGGCGCACCGAGGTCGACGAGAACCTCGCAACGTTCCTCGCTGAAGCCAACAGCTTCTATTTCGCCACCGCCGCGGCGGACGGCCAGCCTTACATCCAGCACCGCGGCGGCCCGAAGGGCTTTTTGAAGGTGCTGGACAAGCAGACGCTGGCTTTCACGGACTATGCCGGCAACCGGCAATACATCACGCAGGGAAACCTGTCCGAAAATCCAAAAGCCTACATCTTCGTGATGGACTACGCCCATCGCCGCCGGGTGAAGATCTGGGGCGAGGCGCGCGTGGTCGAGGACGACGATGCGCTCACGACGTCGCTGATGCCCAAGGGATACCGCGCGCGGCCCGAGCAGGTGATCCTGTTCAAGATCGCGGCCTGGGACACCAACTGCCCGCAGCACATTCCGCAGAAATTCGACGCGGCGGATGTCGCGGCCGCGCTGGCGGCGAGGGATCAGCGCATCGCCGAGCTGGTAGCGGAGGTGGCGGCGTTGAAGGAGGAGAAGGCGGCGAGCATCTAGGTGCGCATCTCGTCGTATTCTTCGGTGTCATGCCCCGCGAAGGCGGGGCATCCAGTACGCAGCGACCTATCGATTCGACCACAGTCTTCTCGGAGTACTGGATCGTCCGCCTTCGCGGACGATGACAGTTTTGCGGATGATACGCCAGTGAGCGCCGCTAGCAGACCTACGACACGCTCGCGCCTTCGTGCTGGAAGCCGAGATAGCTCGCCGCAACGCGTTCGTTCGCGGCGATGTCGCTGGCCTTGCCGCTGAGCACGAACTCGCCGAGCTCCATCACATAGGCCTGGTCCGCGATCTTGAGCGCGGCCTGCGCGTTCTGCTCGACCAGCAGCACCGAGACGCCGCTGGCGCGCAGCTCGGTGACGATGCGGAAAATGTCGGCGACGATGATCGGGGCGAGGCCGAGGCTCGGTTCGTCCAGCATCAGGAGCTTCGGCTCGCCCATCAGCGCGCGGCCCATCGCGAGCATCTGCTGCTCGCCGCCGGAGAGCGTGCCGGCGAGCTGCTTGCGCCGCTCCTTCAGCCGCGGGAACAGCGTGTAGACCCGCTCCATCGAGGCTTTCGCCTTGCCCCGCTCGATGCGGAAGGCCCCGAGCTCGAGATTGTCCTCGACATTCATGGTCACGAACAATTCGCGGTGCTCCGGGACGAGGCCGAGGCCCATCGCGACGCGGTCCTCGATGTCGAGCCGCGCGAGGTCCTGGCCGGCAAAGACAACGCGGCCCTTCAGCGGCAAAATGCCCATGATGGCGGACAGCAGCGTCGTCTTGCCGGCGCCGTTGGCGCCGACGATGGTGACGATCTGGTTCGCCCCGACCTCGAGCGAGACCGAGCGCACCGCCTCGACCTTGCCATAGGCGACATGCGCGTCGGTGACGGACAACAGCGCGCTCATGCCGCCACTCCGAGATAGGCCTTGATCACTTCGGGATTGGTCTTGATCGTGGCGGGCGTGCCCTCCGCGATCTTGGTGCCGAAATCGAGCACGACGATGCGGTCGGCCAGGTTCATGACGAAGCCCATGTCGTGCTCGACCAGCAGCACGCTCATGCCGCCGTCGCGCAACTCCCGCAGCAGCTTGGCAAGCTGCTGCTTCTCCATGTGGCGGAGGCCCGCGGCAGGCTCGTCGAGCAGCAGCAGCATCGGATCGACGCACAGCGCGCGCGCGATCTCGACGATGCGCTGCTGGCCGAGCGAGAGCGAACCTGCGAGCTGGTGCATCTGGTCGGCGAGGCCGACGCGCTCGATCTGACGGGCGGCTTCCGCCAGCAGTTTTGCTTCATCGGCGCGGTCAAGCCGCAGCATCGAGGCGATCGGCCCCGAATGGCCGCGCAGATGCGCGCCGATCGCGACGTTCTCCAGCACGGTCATGTCGGGGACCAGCTTCACGTGCTGGAAGGTGCGGGAGATGCCGAGCTTGACGATCTCCTGCGGCGGCGCGTTGTCGACCTTCTTGCCGAGCACCGAGATCGACCCTGATGTCGCCGACAGCACGCCGGTGATCAGGTTGAACGTCGTGCTCTTGCCGGCGCCGTTCGGCCCGATCAGCGCGACGATCTCGCGGGCCTGGACGTCGAAGGAGACGTTGTTGACCGCGATCACGCCGCCGAACTGCTTGCGCGCCTTCTCGACCTGGAGCAGGACACTGGCCTCGCCGGCCGCGCGGGTGCGCTGCTCCAGCTTCAGTGAGGTGTCCGGCTTCCTGCCACTGGTGCGCTCGGGCAGGAACGACATCAGCCACGGCCAGACGCCGCCGGGCGCGAGTTGCAACAGCGCCACCAGCATGATGCCGAACACGATGGTCTCGACCTGGCCGGAACCCGGCAGGAGCAGCGGCAGATAGCTTTGCAGCACCTCTTTCAGGACCACGACGATCGCCGCGCCCAGCACGCCGCCCCAGACATAACCGGCGCCGCCGACCACCGCGATGAAGAGATATTCGATGCCGGCCTGCGCGCCGAACGGCGTCGGGTTCACCGCGCGCTGAAGGTGCGCGTAGAGCCAGCCGGAGAGGCCGGCCAGCACCGCGGCATGGATGAACACCAGCAGCTTTGCCCGCGGCGTGTGCACGCCGAACGCCTCGGCCGCGATATGGCCGCGCCGCAGCGCCCGGATGGCGCGGCCGGTGCGGGAGTCCAGCAGGTTCATCGTGAGCAGGGCCGAGAGGATCACGGCGACCCAGATCGCGTAATAGATCGAGCCGGGCGAGAGCATCTTGTACGCGCCGATCGACAGCGGCGGGATCGCCGAGATGCCGTCGTTGCGGCCCAAAAACTCCAGCTTGCTGAAGAGATAGAACAGGCCCAGCCCCCAGGCGAGCGTGCCGAGCGGCAGATAGTGGCCGGAGAGGCGGACGGTGACGAGGCCAAGCAGCACCGCCAGCGATCCGCTGACCACGAGCGACAACGGCAGCGTCAGCCAGGGCGACAGGCCGTAGCTCGTCGACAGCACCGCGGTGGTGTAGGCGCCGAAGCCGACGAAGGCGGCCTGGCCGAACGAGGTGAGGCCGCCGACGCCGGTCAGCAGCACGAGGCCCATCGCGACCAGGGCGGCAAGGCCGATATTGTCGAGCAGCACGATCCAGAACGGAGGCATGCCAGGTACAAACGGGATTGCCGCCATGACAAGCGCGAAGACGAGGATGGGAAGCCGGCTCTGCATCTTGGCGTCAGTCCTTCTCTTCCTCGACCGCGGGCGCGGCGAGCGAGCGCAGCAGCAGCACGGGGATCAGCAGCATGAAGACGATCACTTCCTTGTAGTTGGAGGCGTAGAAGGACGAGAACGCCTCGACGATGCCGACGAACAGCGCCGCGACGGCGGTGAGGGGGTAGCTGACGAGGCCGCCGATGATCGCGGCGACGAAACCCTTCAGCCCGATCAGGAAGCCGCTGTCGTAATAGAGCGTCGTGATCGGCACGATCATGATGCCCGACAGCGCGCCGATGACGGACGCCAGCAGGAAGGCGATCTGCCCGGACAGCGTGGTGCGGATGCCGGCCAGCCGCGCCCCTAACCGGTTCACGGCGGTCGCGCGCAGCGCCTTGCCGTAGAGCGTCAGGCCGAAGAACAGCCAGAGCCCGACGATGAAGGCGATGGTGATGCCGTAGACGGTGATGCTCTGGCCGGTGAAGCGCAGCGCGCCGGCGGTGAAAGAGCCGGACAGCACGGCAGGTCCGCGCTGGCCTTCGGCGCCGAAGAACAGGAGGCCCAGTCCCTGCAGCGCGAGGTGAACGCCCACCGAGGCGATCAGCAGCACCAGCACGGAGGTGTGCGCCAGCGGCTGGAACGCGACGCGGTAGAGATAGAGGCCAATCATCGCCACGATCACCAGCGACAGCACGATGCAGATCGCCACCGGCGGCTTCTGGGCGGCGAAATAAACGGTCAGCGCCAGCACGATGCCGGGCAGCACGATATTGGTGAGGACGCTGCGCAGGATCAGCCGGCCATGCAGCGCCTTGCGGGCCACGAACAGGTCGAAGGCGAAGGCTCCGATGCCGAGGGCGAGCGCGAGTTTTGCCGTGCCCGGCATCTGGCCCGCGGCCAGCGAGGCATAGGTCAGCGCGCCATAGGTGACGAACTCGCCCTGGGGAATCAGGATCACGCGGGTAACGGCGAACACCAGCACCAGCGCGAGGCCGAGCAGCGCATAGATCGCGCCATTGGTGATGCCGTCCTGCACCAGGAACAGCATGATAGTGGTGTTCAAGACCGGACGCTCCCCCTCAAAGATTAAGGACCGGTCTCCGCAATTGCGGTGGACGGTCCGCTCACAGCCATTGAAATGCGCTGGCGATATTTGATATGGTCCATAACAATTATCAAATATAACTTCAAGGGGCGGGGCGACCCGTCCCGAATTTAGCGGGATTACGAGCACGAGGCGATGACCGTTTCCAAATCCGCTGAAAAGTCCTCTGAAAAGCCTGCCGACACGGCCAAGGGCCGCAAGGACGCGGCCGAGGCCCAGGGGGCAGCCGAAGCCCTCCAGCTCGGCGAGCTCTCCGAGCAGCTCGGCTACGTCCTGAAGCGGGCGCAGCTCAAGGTGTTCGAGAACTTCCTGCGCTGCATGGCCTCGCTCCAGCTCACGCCGGCGCAGTTCTCGGTGCTGCTGCTGGTCGAGAAGAACCCGGGGCGTAACCAGACCGAGATCGCCTCCACCCTCGGCATCCTGCGCCCGAATTTCGTGGCCCTGCTCGACAATCTCGAAAGCCGCGACCTTTGCGCGCGGATCCGCTCCACCAACGACCGCCGCTCGCATATCCTGGTTCTGACCGACAAGGGCAAGGCCGTGCTGACGCGGGCGAAAAAGCTCGTCGCCACCAAGCACGAGGCGCGGCTGAACGACCTGCTCGGCCAGGCCAACCGCGAAGCCCTGATCGAGATGCTCTCGAAGATCGCCAACGAGTTTTGAGGCGCGCGGCTGTGGGGCGGCCGCCGGCTTGCGGCAAGCCCAATCCACAAACTCCGCCGTCATCGCTCGCGAAGGCGGGCGATCCAGTATTCCAGAGACGGTTGTGGGATACGGAGAAGCCGCGGCGTACTGGATTCCCCGCTTGCCGCCTACGCTAAAGCTTCGGCGCCCCTGGACCTCAACCCCGGCGAAGCTTTGGCGTAGCCGGGTCGCGGGGAATGACAGCGGAGCGTGAGGCGCGCGCCTCAATCCACCAGGATCACCCGGATATCGTTCACGTTGGTCAGCGTCGGGCCGGGCATCAGCAGATCGCCGGTCGCCTCGAAGAACGCCGTCGCGTCGTTGTTGTCGAGATAGGCCTGCGGCTGGAGCGCCAGCGCCTTCATCTTCGCAAACGTCGCCGCGTCGATCAGCGCACCTGCGGGGTCGGTGGGGTGGCCGGCGCCACCATCGGCGCCGTCGGTGTCGCCCGCGAGCGCGGAGATGCCGGCCGTGTCCTTCAGCAGGGCGGCGAGCGCCAGCGCGTATTCCTGGTTCGGACCGCCGCGCCCCTGGCCGCGCACGGTGACCGTAAGCTCGCCGCCGGAGAGGATCGCGATGCGCTTGCCCTGCGCGCGCGCCTGCAACGCGAGTTCGGCATGACTGGCCGCGACCTCGCGCGCCTCGCCTTCGAGATCGGCGCCGAGATCGATCGTCTCGTAGCCGGCCTCTTTGGCGAGCTTCACCGCGGCGTCGAGCGACTGCTTGGGCCGCGCGATCAATTCGAACGACGCGCGCGCGAAGGCGGCATCATCAGGCTTGCAGCTCTCGTTGTTGGGATCGTCGAGCGCGCGGCGCACGGCATCGTCGATATCGAGCTTGTACCTGGCCACGATCGCGCGCGCATCGGCCAGCGTGGTCGGATCGGGCACGGTGGGGCCGGAGGCGATCGCGGAGGGATCGTCATGCGGCACGTCGGAGATCGCGAGCGTCACGATCTCGGCGGCGTTCCTGCCGGCGCGCGCCAGCCGTCCGCCCTTGATCCGCGACAGATGCTTGCGCACGACGTTCATCTCGCCGATCGGCGCGCCCGAGCGCAAGAGCGCCCTGTTGACCGCCTGCTTCTGCGCAAAGCTGATGCCGTCCACCGGCGCGATCCAGTTCGCCGAGCCGCCGCCGGTGAGCAGCACCAGAAGCAGATCGTCGGGCCCGGCCTCGCCCGCGAGCGCGAGCGTGTCGGCCGCGCCCTTGAGGCCGGCTTCGTCTGGCACGGGATGGCCGGCTTCGACCACGCGGATGCGGCGGGTCGGCACACCGTAGCCGTGGCGTGTGGTGGCGATGCCGACCAGCCGCTCCGGCGCGAGCTTCAGCACGTCGAGATAATGCCGCTCGGCGGCCGCGGCCATCGCGCCGGCGCCCTTACCGGCGGCGAGGCAGATCACGCGTCCTTTTGGGGCCGGCCGCAGATGCGGCGCCAGAATTGTATTCGGATGTGCGGCGGCAACGGCGGCGTCGTAGAGCGCGCGGAGCAGGGGACGTCGGTCGGTCATGACGATGGCCTTGAGCAGACTGAAGCGATGGCGGCGAATTCGCCGTTCACCTGCCTACCGTATCATGCGCGAAAGCGTAAGCAGCGTTTACCATCATTCGATTGTGCAATCGCGTGATCATAATCGCCGTGCAGCAAAAAGCCCCCCGCGAGAGGCTCGCAGGGGGCTTTCGCATATTTGGATCCTGCTGGCGGCTAGCCGCCGACGTCGGCGCTGATCACGTCGCCGAACAGCTCCCACTTCTCGCCCTTGAACTTCTCGAGCTGCAGCTGGCTGATCGGTGCGAAATCGGTCGGCGAGGTGTTGATCTTCACGCCCGGCAGCAGCGCCTCGGTGCGGAAGTCCTGCAGGTTCGCCGCCTGCTTCATGACGTTCTCGCGAGTGAGATTGTCGCCGCACTGCTTCAGCACCTGGACCAGCGTCTGTGCCACGGCATAGCCGACGATGGTGCCCTTATCGAGCTTGTCGCCCTCGGGGAAGTATTTGGTCATGAATGCCAAAAACTCCTTCATGCCGGGATCGTTGTTCCACGCGGGATCCGACACGTCCTTCAGATAATCGGCCGAGATGATGTCCTGGCCGTTCTCGAAGCCGGCGGGCTTCATCACGCTGCCGACGGAGGCCGAGACGTTGTTGAGGAAGTGCAGCGGCTTCCAGCCGATCTCGGAATTCTTCTTGATCGCCTGCGCGGCGAATTTCGGCGTCGTGATGTTCATGAACACGTCGGCACCGGTCGATTTCAGCTTGACGATGTGGTTGTCGATGGTCGGCTCGGAGGTCTCATAGCTCTCCTCGATCACGATCATCGAGGCAGCCTTGGCGCCCAGGCCGTCCTTCAGGCCCTTCAGATAGTCCTTGCCGTAATCGTCGTTCTGGTAGAGCACGGCGATCTTGGCGTCCGGCTTGTTCTTCAAGAGCCACTTCGCATAGATCTGCGTCTCGCTCTGGTAGTTGGGCTGCCAGCCCATCGTCCAGGGGAAGTTCTGCGGATCGTTCCACTTGGTGGCGCCGGTGGCGACGAACAGCTGCGGCACCTTCTTCGAGTTCATGTATTTCTGGATCGCCGAGTTCGGCGGCGTGCCGAGCGAGTTGAAGATGAACAGCACCTCGTCGCTCTCGACCAGCTTGCGCGCCTGCTCGACCGTCTTCGGCGGCGAATAGGCGTCGTCGTAGCTGATATAGTTGATCTTTCGGCCGTTGATGCCGCCCTCTTCGTTGATCTTCTTGAAATAGGCGGCTTCGGTCCGCCCGATGATGCCGTAGGCGGAGGCCGGTCCGCTGTAGGGCATGATGTTGCCGATCTTGATCTCGGTGTCGGTTGCGCCGGTATCGTATTTCTTCTGGGCCGATGCAGTGGAGGCCGAGGCCGCAATGAGCGCAAGCGCCAGTGACGCGGCCGCAAGTTTGCCGGTGACAGCGGGCATTCCTATCTCCCTATTTTCTTGGTGTGTGCGCCCCGTTTCTTGTCTTGATTGTTTTTGGCGACGCGGTCGCAATTCAATACGATTTGTCCTGTGCCTTCAACAGAAAGCCCCTGCAACTGCGTCGCAGGGGCTGCTTCTTTAGTAGTCAAGGACGGGCGCGGTCTCGTGTGCGAGTGCGAGACAGCACGACTGTCTTGAGTTGCTTAATTCATACAGGGCGATTTTGAGTTGAGCTGGTTCAGTTGCCCATCTCGCTCGAGATGATGTCGCCGAACAGCTCCCATTTCCTGCCCTTGAACCGCATCATCTGGAGCTGTTCGATCGGGGCGAAATTGTCCGGTGCGGTGTTGATCCTGATACCGGGCAGCAGCGTGTCCGGCGCGAAATCCTTCAGGCTGGCGGCCTGCTTCATGACGTTCTCGCGGGTGAGGTCGTCGCCGCACATCTGCAGCACCTTCACCATGGTCTGGGCCGCGGCGTATCCGAACACCACGCCGGTATCGAGCTTGTTCGCCTTGGGATCGTAGTGCGCGAGGAAGTCATAGAACTTCTTCATGCCCTCATCGGCGTTCCATTGCGGGTCGGAGCCGTCCTTGGTGTAGCTGGCCGACAGGATGCCTTGCGAGATTTCGAGCCCCGCCGGCTCCAGCACGCCGCCGACCGAGGCCGAGACGTTGGAGAGGATGTGGGTCGGATGCCAGCTGATCTCGGCCGCCTTCTTGATCGCTTGCGCGGCGAATTTCGGCGTGGTGATGCTGATCAGGACATCAGCGCCCGAGGCCTTCAGCTTCACGACGTGCTCGTCGACCGCCGGCTCCGAGGTGTCGTAGGCCTCTTCCATCACGATCATCGACGCCTTGGTCCCCAAGCCGGCCTTCAGCCCCTTGAGATAGTCCTTGCCGAAATCGTCGTTCTGGTAGAGCACGCCGATCTTCGCGTCCGGCTTCTCCTTCATGATGTACTTGGCATAGATGCGCGCCTCGCTCGCGTAGCTCGGCTGCCAGCCCATGGTCCAGGGATATTGCCTGGGATCGTTCCACTTCGAGGCGCCGCTCGCCACGAACAATTGCGGCACCTTCTTCTCGTTCATGTATTTGCGGATCGCACCGTTGGTGGAGGTGCCGAGCGAGCCGAAGATGAGCAGCACCCCGTCGCTCTCGACCAGCTTGCGCGCCTGCTCCACCGTCTTCGGCGGCGAATAGCCGTCGTCGTAGGAGACGAACTTGATCTTGCGGCCGTTGACGCCGCCCTCGGCGTTGATCTTGTTGAAATAGGCTTCCTCGGTCCTGCCGATCGCGGCATAGGCGGAGGCCGGCCCGCTATAGGGCATGATGTTGCCGATCTTGATCTCGGTATCGGAAGCGCCGCTGTCGTATTTCTTTTGCGCCAGCACCGGGCCAGTCATCGCAGTGCACAACGCGAGTGCGGCCGAAAGGGCCGCAATCTGAAAACGACCGGCAGTCATTGTTCTCCTACCCCGAGCTGGATCAGGGCCGCATTGAACAAGATTGACGCCCGACGTCAACAAAAAGCCCCCGCGAGCGATCGCGGGGGCTTCTTTGCGGTTGGACTATTGCGTCAGCGTGTCACTCGGAGGCGACGTCGCCGCTGATGATCTCGCCGAACAGTTCCCACCTCTCGCCCTTGAAGCGCTGCATCTGGAGCTGCGCGATCGGGGCGAAGTCGGTCGCGCCGGTGTTGATCTTGACGCCGGGCAGCAGGGTGTCCGGTGCAAAGTCCTTCAGGCTCGCCGCCTGCTTCATGAGGTTGGCGCGGGTGAGATCGTCACCGCACATTTCCAGCGCCTTGGCGAGCGTCGACGCGGCGCCATAGCCGTAGACCATGCTGGTGTCGGACTTGTCGGCACCCGGCATGTACTTGTCGACGAACTCGTTCCACTTCTTCATGCCGGGGTCGTTGTTCCACTGCGGATCCGTCGAGTCCTTGGCATAGGCTGCCGACAGCACGCCCTGCGCATTCTCGAAGCCGGCCGGCTTCATCACGCTGCCGACCGAGATCGACACGTTGGTGAGGATCTGGAGCGGCTTCCAGCTGAGCTCGGCGGTCTTCTTGATGGTCTGCGCCGCGAACTTCGGGGTCGCATAGATCAGCAGCACGTCGGGATTGGCGGCCTTGATCTTGACGATGTGGCCGTCGATCGACGGCTCGGACACCTCGTAGCTCTCCTCCATGATGATGGTCGACGCCGCCTTGGCGCCGAGCCCATCCTTGGTGCCCTTGAGGTAGTCTTTGCCGAAATCGTCGTTCTGGTAGAGGATCGCGACCTTGGCGTCCGGCTTTTCCTTCATCAGCCATTTCGCATAGATCTGCGCTTCGCTCTGGTAGGAGGGCTGCCAGCCGATGGTCCACGGGAAGTTCTTCGGGTCGTTCCACTTGGTGGCGCCGGTGGCGACGAAGAGCTGCGGGATCTTCTTGGCGTTCAGGTATTTCTGGATCGCGCTGTTCGAAGGCGTGCCCAGCGGGTTGAACACGGCCAGCACTTCGTCGCTCTCGACCAGCTTGCGGACCTGCTCCACAGCCTTCGGCGGCGAATAGCCGTCGTCATAGGTGACGAAGTTGATCTTGCGGCCGTTGATGCCGCCCTTGTCGTTGATCATCTTGAAATAGGCTTCTTCGGTCTTGCCGATGATGCCATAGGCCGACGCCGGACCGCTATACGGCATGATGTTGCCGATCTTGATCTCGGTGTCGGAAGCGCCGGTGTCGTATTTCTTTTGGGCAAATGCCGCGCCGGAGTTGAAAGTGATGACCGCCGTTGCCGTGACCAGCGCGGCGGCTCGCAGTGTTCTTCCAAAAAGCAATTCGGTCTCCTTCGTCGATGACAGTCTTGGTGAGAGTATTTCAGTTCTTTTTGAGCTTGCCGAGGAGCTGCTGGCCCACGATTGCAACCTGCCTTGCGCCGTGCGGCACGAGGTAGATGACGGCGAACAGGAGCACGCCGAACACGGCGCCGGAGAGGCCCTTGGAGATGCCCTCCGCGATGTTCGGCACGAAGATGATGAAGGCGGCGCCGACGATCGAGCCGGGCAGCCAGCCCACGCCGCCGACGACCATGCCGAGGAACAGCGAGATCGCCAGCGTGATGGTGTAGCTGTCCGGGGCCACGAACTGCACCGCGATGGCGCCGAGCGAGCCGGCGACGCCCGTGATGGCGGCGGACACGCCGAAGGCCAGGGTCTTGTACAGCGCGACGTCGACGCCCATGGCGGAGGCCGCGATCTCGTTGTCGCGGATCGCCATGAAGGCGCGGCCCGAGCGGGAGCGCAGCAGGTTCACCGAGAAGATGTAGATCGCAATCACGACCACGAGCGTGAAGTAGTACAGCCACATGTCCTGCGACATCGGCAGGCCGAACGGCGCGTCCGGCTTGGTGACGACGAGGCCCTGCACGCCGCCGGTCCAGTGCTCGAGGAAGTTCAGCTTGAGGAGCTGCGGCATGGCGGTGGCGAGCGCGAAGGTCGCGAGCGCGAGGTAGACGCCGGAGAGCCGCAGCGCCGGCTGCCCGAACAGGAAGCCGAAGCCGAAACAGACGACGCCGGCGATCGGCAGCGTCAGCGCGTAATTGACGTTGAAGTGCTCCATCAGCACCGCGGTCGTATAGGCGCCGACGGCGTAGAAGGCGCTCTGGCCGAGCGAGAACTGGCCGGAGCCGCCGGTCAGGATGTTCAGCGCCAGCACCGCGAGCCCGTAGATCAGGAGCATCGTCATCTGGAAGATGATGAAGTTCTTGACGAAGACGGGCGCGATCAGCAGTGCCGCGAGCACCACCAGCGAGGTGCCGGTGCCCAGCGTCATGGCCCGCTTTGGAACGGCCTCGACCGCCTGGTGGCCTTCTGCAACGACTTCTTCTGCTGCGCTCATGATCAAACTCGCTTGACGATGTGCCGGCCGAACAGGCCAGCGGGTTTGACGACCAGGACGGAGATGATCAGCGCGAGCGCGATCGGCAGTTTCAGCTCATTGCCGACGCCGGGGATGTAGGTGCCGGCGAGGTTCTCGAAGATGCCGACCAGGAAGCCGCCGACCACGGCGCCGAACGGGCTGGTGAGACCGCCGAGCACCGCGGCGGCAAAGCCGTAGATCAGCACGCCGCCCATCATGTTCGGCTCCAGGAACACGACGGGGGCGATCAGCATGCCGGCGATCGCGCCGATCGCGGTCGCCATGCCCCAGCCGAGCGCGATCATCCAGGACGTGTTAATGCCGACGAGGCGGGCCGATTCAGGCACCGAGGCGGCCGCGCGCATGGCCAGGCCGATGCGCGTGTACTGGAAGAAGAAGTAGAGGCCGAGCAGCAGCAGCACGGTGACGCCGATCATGCCGGCCTGGTGGGTCGAGATCAGCTGGCTGCCGAGGAACGGCGAGGAGCCGAACGGGGTCGGATATTGCTTGATGGTGAAGTCCCAGATCAGGCCGGCCGAGGAGTTGATGATCGCGAACAGCGCGATGAAGCCGGCGACGTTGGTCAGCACCGGCGCCTTCGCCAGCGGCTTGAACAGGATGCGCTCGATCGCGATGCCGGCGACGAAGGAGAGCGCCAGCGTGAGGATGAAGGCGGCCCAGTAAGGCACGCCCCACTGCATCAGCTGCCAGGAGATGAAGGTCGAGAACATCGCCATCTCACCCTGCGCGAAGTTGAGATGGTCGATGGCCTGGTAGATCATGACGACCGCGAGCGCCATGCAGGCATAGATCGCGCCGGTGGCGATGCCGGCCAGCACTTGGTTGGTGAACAGCTCCATCGTGCCGGCTCCTCAGTAACCCAGATAGGATTTGCGGATTTCTTCGTTGTTCGCGATGTCCTTGGCATTGCCCGACATCACGATGCGTCCGGTCTCGATCACGTAGGCCTGGTCGGCGAGCTCGAGCGCGAGCTGGGCGTTCTGCTCGACCACCAGGATCGACACCTTGTCCTCGCGGTTGATCTTGCCGAGGATGCCGAACAGGTCGCGCACCACCAGCGGCGCGAGGCCGAAGGACGGCTCGTCCAGCAGCATCAGCCGCGGTCGCAGCATCAGCGCGCGGGCGACCGCGAGCATCTGCTGCTCGCCGCCCGAGAGCGTGCCGGCCTGCTGGGTGTGGCGCTGCTTCAGCACCGGGAAATGCGCATACATGCGCTCGATGTCGGAAACGATGCCGGCGCTGTCCTTGCGGGTGATGGCCCCGAGCTGGAGGTTCTCCTCGACCGTCATCGTCGTGAAGGTGCCGCGGCCCTGCGGCACGTGGGCGATGCCGAACCGCACGATGCTCTCGGTGGAGCGGTTGCTCAACGGCTTGCCTTCGAACTCGATCGCACCGGTGGAACGCACCATGTTGCAGATCGCGCGCAGCGTGGTGGTCTTGCCGGCGCCGTTGGCCCCGAGCAGCGTCGTCAGCGAGCCCTCGTTGAGCGAGAAGGACAGGCCATGGAGCGCCTGGACCTGGCCGTAATAGGCGCGCAGGTCCTTGACGTTGAGCAGCGTCGTCATTGGTCCTTGCTCCCGAGATAGGCCTTGATGACGTCGGGGTCCGCCTGCACCTGGGCGGGCGTGCCTTCCGCGAGCTTCTTGCCGAAATTGAGCGCGACGACGTGGTCGGCGATCGACATCACGAGGCCCATGTGATGCTCGACCAGCAGCACGGTCATGTGGCGGTCGTCGCGGATGCGGCGGATCAGTTCGCCGAGCACGTAGACTTCCTCGTGGTTGAGGCCGCCGGCCGGCTCGTCGAGCAGCAGGATCTTCGGATCGGCCGCCAGCGCGCGCGCCAGCTCGACGCGCTTCTGGGTGCCGAAGGGCAGGCCGGACACCACGGTGTGGGCGACGTCCTCGAGGTCGAGATAGGCGAGGATCTCGTGCACCTTCTTGTTGACGTCGGTCTCGCTGCGGCGAATCCAGGCGAGGCGCAGCGAGTCGCTGATGATGTCGCTGGAGGTGCGCGCATGCGTGCCGACGCGGACGTTGTCCATCACCGACAGGTTCGGAAACAGCGCGACGTTCTGGAAGGTGCGGCCGATGCCGATCTCGGCGATCCGGTGCGGCGGCCGCGACAGGATGCTCGCGCCCTCCATCAGGATGTCGCCGGACGACGGCTGGTAGAGCCGCGACAGGCAGTTGAAGAGCGTCGTCTTGCCGGCACCGTTGGGGCCGATCAATCCGAGGATCTGGCCCTTGTGCATGTCGAAGGACACGCCGTTGAGCGCAATGATGCCGCCGAACACGACGCTGACGTCGCGAACCGCGAGCAGGGGCGATGTCCCCTGCGCGAGCTGTGCCTGCGTCATCTCGTCTCGCCCGCGAATTTCAGTGGGCGACGGGGCGATGCGAACCGCTCCCGATCATGACAAAGGCTATCTGAACCCCTCGGCCACACGCGCAACTTTTCCTCCTGATTTCAGCTTTTTGCTGACTTCTTTTTTGGAATGCGGCATCAGACCCCCGAGTGCCGCTTCGATGTTCCTTACCATCGCAAGCAGACGCGGTCCAATGTCGTTGATCAAACGCTCTTCCGTGAAGCGGAATGCGGGCGCGCCGCAATTGAATGCGTAAGGTCCGGTTCCATCGTTGAGCTTGAGCGCGACGCCGGCGGCGCCGATGTCGTCGTGCCAGTCGCCGACGGAAATCGCAAAGCCGTATTTCGCGACGGTCTCGCCGGAACGTTCGAGGCCATCGCGCATCTTCGGCCAGCGGCTGCCGTAATGCTCGCGCAGGACGCGCGACAGCTCGGCGCGATCTTCTTCGGCCAGCGCCCAGAAATAGGCGCGGCCCATTGCGCTGGTTGCAATCGGCACGCGGGAGCCGACGTCGAGTTGAACGCCGACCGTCTCGCTGCCGCGGCTCTGCCCGAAATAGATCATGCTGTGACGGTCGCGGCCCCCGATCGCGACCGCGCCGCCGGTCGCGCGCATCACTTCCTCGCGAAACGGCTCGGACAAATGTCGAACGCCGAGATTGGACAATGCCGCATAACCAAGCGCCATCGCGGCCGGCGCGAGCTGATACTTCTCGAAGCGGGGAACCGGCGTCAGATAACCGAGCTTCGTCAACGTATAGGTCAGGCGCGAAACGGTCGGCTTGGGCAGGTTGGTGCGGGCCGCGATCTCCTGGTTGCCGAGAAGGCCGTCGCTGGGTTGGAATGCGCGCAACACATCAAGTCCGCGGGAAAGCGCGACGACGAAATTCCGATCGGTCGCAGTCTTCTTTCCTGTACGCTTCATCCCTGATCTGCTTCTTGCGCGGAGTCGTTGACAACGTGCGTGCTTCAAAATAACCCTGCCGTCAAGATGCGGAATTAAATTCCGCACCGCGAAATCGAACAAAAGTAAATCCCCACCAAGGAGGGAAACCGTGAGCGAAGTGGTCAAGCTTGAGCGTCATGACGAAGTTGGGATCGTCACGGTCAACAGCCCTCCGGTCAATGCGCTGAGTGCCGCAGTCCGCGGTGGCATTCTGGACTGCATCAAGGCCGCAATCGCCGATCCCGCGATCAAGGGCATCGTGCTGACCTGTGCCGGCCGCACCTTCATCGCCGGTGCCGACATCACCGAATTCGGCAAGCCGCCGAAGCCGCCCGCCCTCAACGACGTGCTGTCCGAGATCGAGAACTCGCCGAAGCCGGTCGTTGCCGCAATTCACGGCACCGCGCTCGGCGGCGGCCTCGAGGTCGCGCTGGCCTGCCATTTCCGCGTTGCGGTGAAAGAGGCCAAGCTCGGCCTGCCCGAGGTGAAGCTCGGCCTGCTGCCGGGCGCCGGCGGCACCCAGCGCCTGCCGCGCGCGGTCGGCCCCGAGCTCGCGGTCAAGATGATCGTCGGCGGCGATCCGATCGGTGCGGCGGAAGCGCTCAAGAACGGCCTGATCGAGGAGATCATCGAAGGTCCGGCCTCCGGCGGCGAGGCCTTCGTCCGCAAATTGCTCGCCGAGAAGCGTCCGCTGCGCCGCCTGCGCGACGACGATTCCAAGATCGCGGCCGCCAGGGCCGACCGCTCGATCTTCACCAATGCGGTTGCCGCCATGACCAAGAAGGCGCGCGGCCTGGAAGCGCCGTTCGCGGCCGCCGACGCCGTCGGCTACGCCATCGATTTTCCGTTCGACGAGGGCCTGAAGAAGGAGCGCGAGGGCTTCCTCAAGCTCGTCGCCAGCGACCAGTCCAAGGCGCAGCGCTACGCCTTCTTCGCCGAGCGCGAGGCCAGCAAGATCGCGGGCGTCCCTGAAGGCACCAAGTCGCGTCCCGTCAACCGTGTTGCCATTCTCGGCGCCGGCACCATGGGCGGCGGCATCGCGATGTCGTTTGCCAATGCCGGGGTTCCCGTCACCCTGATCGAGACCGGCGAGGAGCAGCTCAAGCGCGGCCTCGGCATCATGCAGAAGAACTGGGAGGCGACCGCGGCGCGCGGCGGCATCCCGGCCGATGCGCCCGCCAAGCGCATGGCGCTGATCAACGGCGTCGTCGGCATCGAGAATGTCGGTGATGCTGACCTGGTGATCGAAGCCGTGTTCGAGACCATGGCGGTGAAGAAGGAAGTGTTCGGCAAGCTCGACCAGTACGTCAAGCCGGGCGCGGTCCTCGCCTCCAACACCTCGTATCTCAACATCGACGAGATCGCGAAGTCGACCAAGCGTCCGCAGGACGTGCTCGGCATGCACTTCTTCTCGCCGGCCAACGTCATGAAGCTGTGCGAGATCGTGCGCGCCGACAAGACCGCGCCGGATGCCCTCGTCACGGCTGTCACGATCGCGCGTAAAATCGCGAAGGTGCCGGCCGTGGTCGGCGTCTGCGACGGGTTCGTCGGCAACCGCATGCTGGCGCAGCGCGGCAAGCAGTCCGAGAAGCTGCTGTTCGAAGGCGCCTTGCCGCAGCAGGTCGACGCCGTCGTCACCAAGTTCGGCATGCCGATGGGGCCGTTCGCGATGGGCGACCTTGCCGGCCTCGACATCGGCTGGCGCTCGCGGAAAGACCGCGGCATCAAGTCGGAGATCGCGGACGCGCTCTGCGAAGCCGGCCGTTTCGGCCAGAAGACCGGCAAGGGCTACTACAAGTATGAGGCGGGCTCCCGTTCGGCGCTGCCCGATCCTGAAGTCGAGAAGCTGATCGACGAGACGCTGCTGCGTCTCGGCCGCAAGAAGCGCGCCGTCAGCGACGAGGAGATCCTCGAGCGCATGATGTATCCGATGATCAACGAGGGCGCGAAGATCCTCGAAGAGGGCATCGCGGCGCGTCCCTCCGACATCGACGTGGTCTGGCTCTACGGCTATGGCTGGCCGATCTATCGCGGCGGCCCGATGTTCTGGGCCGACACCGTCGGCCTCAAGCACATCGCCGATCGCCTGGCGTTCTACGCCAAGGAGACCAACGACCCCAGCCTCGAGCCCGCACCGCTGCTGAAGAAGCTCGCGGCGGAGGGCAAGACCTTCGCCTCGCTGGCGGCGGCGTCGAAAGCGGCGTGATGGTCGCTGGCGCCTCTATGGGGGTCATTCCGGGATGGCCCGTAGGGCCAGGCCCGGAATCCATTTCGCCTCCGAGTGCGCTGCCTGATGGATTCCGGGTTCGATGCTTCGCATCGCCCCGGAATGACGGTCTGTGTGGTTAAGGGAAGCAATGACCCATCCCGGCGAACAGTTTTATCCCGAGGGCGTGCGTTGGGACGACACCATCGTCCAGGGCTCGCTGCCTGACCTCTTGTCGAAAGCCGCCGCCGATTACGGCCCGCGCACGGCGCTGGAGTTCCGCGACCGTCCGATCACCTACACCGAGCTCGCCGCGATGGCCGAGCGCGCGGCGGCGGCGTTCCTCCGGGCCGGCTGCGGCAAGAACACCTCCGTCGCGCTGTTCCTCGGCAACACGCCTGATCACCCCGTCAATTTCTTCGGCGCGCTGAAGGCAGGCGCCCGCGTTGCGCACCTGTCTCCGCTCGACGGCGAGATCGCGCTGACGCACAAGGTGTCCGACTCCGGCTCGCGCGTGCTGGTCACCTCCAACCTCGCCGCGCTGCTGCCGACCGCGCTGAAATTCCTGGAGAAGGGCCTGATCGACCGCCTCGTCGTCTGCGAGGACGACAATTGGGGCAAGGTCGGCACGCCGCAGGCGGCGATCCCCGACAATCCCCGCATCGTCACGTTCAAAGCCTTCGTTGAGGGCGCGGCCGCGCCGGCAGAATGGCCGAAAGTGACAGCGGACGACGTCGCCCTGCTGCAATATACCGGCGGGACCACCGGCCTGCCCAAGGGTGCGATGCTCACCCACGGCAACCTCACCTCGGCGGTGTCGATCTACGACGTCTGGGGCAAGCCGTCGCGCGCGAGCCGCGGCGACGTCATCGAGCGCGTGATCTGCGTGCTGCCGCTGTTTCACATCTATGCGCTCACCGTCGTGCTGCTGTCCTCGCTCCGCCGCGGCAATCTGATCTCGCTCCACCAGCGTTTCGACGTCGAGGCCGTGATGCGCGACATCGAGGTCAAGCGCGCGACATACTTTCCGGGCGTGCCGACGATGTGGATCGCGATCGCGGCGCTGCCGGATCTCGACAAGCGCGATTTCTCCTCGCTTGCCACCATCGGCTCCGGCGGCGCGCCGCTGCCGGTGGAGATCGCCAGCTTCTTCGAGCGCAAGGTCGGCAAGAAGCTGCGCAGCGGCTGGGGCATGACCGAGACCTGCTCGCCCGGCACCGGCCATCCGCCTGTTGGCCCCGACAAGCCCGGCTCGATCGGCCTGATGCTGCCCGGCATCGAGCTCGACGTGGTATCGCTGGACGATCCGTCAAAAGTGCTGCCGCCGGGCGAGGTCGGCGAGATCCGCATCAAGGGCCCGAACGTCACCAAGGGGTACTGGAACAAGCCAGCGGGATCCGCGGAGGCTTTCATCGACGGCCGCTTCCTCACCGGCGACATCGGTTATGTCGATACCGACGGCTATTTCTTCCTGGTCGACCGCAAGAAGGACATGATCATCTCCGGCGGCTTCAACGTCTATCCGCAGATGATCGAGCAGGCGATCTACACCATTCCCGGCGTGCACGAGGTGATCGTGCTCGGCATTCCCGACCAGTACCGCGGCGAGGCCGCCAAGGCCTTCATCAAGCTGAGGCCCGACGCCAAGCCGTTCTCGCTCGAGGAGCTGCGCACCCAGCTCGCCGGCAAGCTCGGCAAGCACGAATTGCCGGCCGAGGTCGCCTTCGTCGACGATTTGCCGCGCACGCCGGTCGGAAAGCTGTCGCGCCACGAATTGCGCCAGCAGCAGAAATCGTCACAATCCACCAAAACCGTATCAGGAGGTCGCTCTTGACCGACGCCGTCATCGTTTCCACCGCCCGCACGCCGATCGGCAAGGCCTATCGCGGCATGCTCAACGCCACCGAGGGCGCCACGCTGCTCGGCCACGCCATCGGCGAAGCCGTCGCCCGCGCCAAGGTCGATCCGAAGGAGGTCGAGGACGTCGTGATGGGCGCCGCCCTCCAGCAGGGCGCGACCGGCGGCAACATCGCGCGCAAGGCGCTGCTCCGTGCCGGTCTGCCCGTCACCGTCGCCGGCACCACCATCGACCGGCAATGCGCCTCGGGCCTCCAGGCCATCGCGCTCGCCGCGCGCTCGGTGATCTTCGACGGCGTCGAGATCGCGGTCGGCGGCGGCGGCGAGTCGATCAGCCTCGTGCAGAACGACAAGATGAACGGCTTCCACGCCCAGGACCCTGCGCTGCTCAAGATCAAGGGCGAGGTCTACATGCCCATGATCGACACGGCCGAAATCGTCGCCAAGCGCTACGGCATCTCGCGCGAGAAGCAGGACGAATATTCGCTAGAGAGCCAGCGCCGCACCGCGGCAGCCCAACAGGGCGGCAAGTTCAAGGACGAGCTCGCGCCGATCACCACGCAGATGGCAGTCACCGACAAGGCGACCGGCGCCGTGTCGATGAAGGAGGTGACGCTATCGCAGGACGAGGGCCCGCGCCCCGAGACCACGGCCGAAGGCCTTGCCGGTCTCAAGCCCGTACGTGGCGAAGGTTTTTCGATCACCGCCGGCAATGCCAGCCAGCTCTCGGACGGCGCCAGCGCCTCCGTCATCATGAGCGACAAGGAAGCGGCGAAGCGCGGCTTGCAGCCGCTCGGCATCTTCCGTGGCTTCGTCTCCGCCGGCTGCGAGCCGGACGAGATGGGCATCGGCCCGGTCTTCGCCGTGCCGCGCCTGCTCAAGCGCCACGGCCTCACCGTCGACGACATCGGTCTCTGGGAGCTGAACGAAGCCTTCGCCGTGCAGGTGCTCTATTGCCGCGACAAGCTCGGCATCGACCCCGAGAAGATCAATGTCGACGGCGGCGCGATCTCGGTCGGTCATCCCTACGGCATGTCCGGCGCGCGCCTGACCGGCCACGCCCTGATCGAAGGCCGCCGCCGCAAGGCCAAGTACGCGGTCGTCACCATGTGCGTCGGCGGCGGCATGGGCGCGGCAGGATTGTTCGAGGTGTTGCAGTAGTTGTCGTCCCGGCGAAGGCCGGGACCCATACTCCGCGGCAGGAGTATGGGGCACAGTCAATAGTGGCCTGTGCAAGACAACAAAGACATGTGGTTGTGGGTCCCGGCCTTCGCCGGGACGACGAGGGAAGCTCACAGGAGGATCCGATGGATCTCGCATTCACGAAAGAAGAGCAGGCGTTTCGCGAGGAAGTGCGGTCATTCTTCCGCGACAACGTGCCGCCGGATACGCGCCGCAAGCTGGTCGAGGGCCGCCACCTCTCGAAGGACGAGATGGTGACGTGGTGGCGCATCCTCAACAAGAAGGGCTGGGGCGTCAGCCACTGGCCCAAGCAGTATGGCGGCACCGGCTGGACATCCGTGCAGCACTACATCTTCAACGAGGAGCTGCAGTCCTATCCGGCGCCGCAGCCGCTCGCCTTCGGCGTCAGCATGGTCGGCCCCGTCATCTACACCTTCGGCAACGAGGAGCAGAAGAAGCAGTACCTGCCGCGCATTGCCAACGTTGACGATTGGTGGTGCCAGGGCTTCTCCGAGCCCGGCTCCGGCTCCGATCTCGCCTCGCTGAAGACGAAAGCCGAGCGCAAGGGCGACAAGTGGATCATCAACGGCCAGAAGACCTGGACGACGCTGGCCCAGCACGCCGACATGATCTTCTGCCTCTGCCGCACCGATCCCGGCGCCAAGAAGCAGATGGGCATCTCCTTCATCGTGTTCTCGATGAAGTCGAAGGGCGTCACCGTGCGCCCGATCCAGACCATCGACGGCGGCGTCGAGGTCAACGAGGTGTTCTTCGACGACGTAGAAGTTCCCTACGAGAACCTGATCGGCGAGGAGAACAAGGGCTGGGATTACGCCAAATTCCTGCTCGGCAATGAGCGCACCGGCATCGCGCGGGTCGGCGTCTCCAAGGAGCGGCTGCGCCGCATCCGCGATCTCGCCTCCAAGGTCGAATCCGGCGGCAAGCCGATCATCCAGGACGCCGCCTTCCGCGATAAGCTGGCGGCGTGCGAGATCGAGCTGAAGGCGCTCGAGCTGACGCAGCTCCGCGTCGTCGCCGACGAAGGCAAGCACGGCAAGGGCAAGCCCAATCCGGCCTCGTCCGTGCTGAAGATCAAGGGCTCCGAGATCCAGCAGACCACCACCGAGCTCTTGATGGAAGTGATCGGCCCGTTCGCAGCGCCCTACGACGTGCACGGCGACGACGGCTCCAACGAAGCCATGGAGTGGACCGCCCAGATCGCGCCGAGCTACTTCAACAACCGCAAGGTCTCGATCTACGGCGGCTCCAACGAGATCCAGCGCAACATCATCGCCAAGGCGGTGCTGGGGCTGTGATCTGCTCCCTCTCCGCGGAGGCGGGGAGGCAATTTTTCACCGTCATTCCGGGGCGCGACGAAGTCGCGAGCTCGGAATCCATCGGGCCGCATACGCTGAGGCGAAATGGATTCCGGGCCTGGCCCTTCGGGCCATCCCGGAATGACGAAGCCAAATAGTCCGGGTACGAGGAACCAAAGAAATGGATTTTGATCTGTCCGAGGAGCAGCGGCTTCTCAAGGAAAGCATCGACGGCCTGCTGACCGATTCCTACGATTTCGAGAGCCGCAAGAAGTACATGAAGGAGAAGGGCGGCTGGAGCCAGGCCGTCTGGGGCAAGCTCGCCGAGCAGGGCCTGCTCGGCCTGCCGTTCAGCGAGGCCGATGGCGGCTTCGGCGGCGGCGGCGTCGAGACCATGATCGTGATGGAAGCGCTCGGCAAGGCGCTGGTGCTCGAGCCCTATCTCGCAACCGTCGTGATCGGCGGCGGCTTCCTGCGCCACGCCGGCAGCGATGCGCAGAAGGCTGCGCATGTGCCTTCGATTGTCGACGGCAGCAAGACGCTTGCGTTTGCCCAGCTCGAGAAGAACTCCCGCTACGATCTGTTCGATGTCTCGACGACCGCCAAGAAAAAGGGCGACGGCTGGATCATCGACGGCGAAAAATTCGTCGTGCTCAACGGCGAGAATGCCGCCACGCTTCTCGTCACCGCGCGCACCAAGGGTGACCGCCGCGACAAGACCGGGATCGGCGTGTTCCTGGTGCCCGCGAATGCCAAGGGCGTCACCAGGAAATCCTACCCGACCCAGGACGGCCTGCACGCCGCCGACATCACCTTCACCGGTGTCGAGGTGGGCGCGGATGCCGCGATCGGCAATCCTGAGGATTCGCTCGCGCTGATCGAACGCGTCGTCGACGAAGCCCGCGTCGCGCTTTGCGCCGAAGCGGTCGGTCTGATGGACGAGTCGCTCAAGACCACGGTCGAGTACATCAAGACGCGCAAGCAGTTCGGCGTCGCGATCGGCTCGTTCCAGTCGCTCCAGCACCGCGCCTCCGACATGTTCGTCGCGGCCGAGCAGGCGCGCTCGATGTCGATGTTCGCAACCATGGCGAACGACTTCGAGAACGCCAAGGAGCGCTCGAACGCGATCGCCGCGGCCAAGGTGCAGATCGGCAAGTCGCTGAAATTCGTCGGCCAGCAGTCGATTCAGCTCCACGGCGGCATCGGCATGACCATGGAGGCGAAGATCGGCCACTACTTCAAGCGCCTGACCATGATCGAGAACACGTTCGGCGACACCGACTATCACCAGCGCCGCGTCGCCGACGCGGGCGGGTTGATCTAGTCGCCACCTCGCGCGTGGACGCATTGATAGACCAAAGCGAAAGCCCCGGAGAGATCTCCGGGGCTTTCGTCGTTTGATCTTGCCGTTCCACCACAGTCTCTGGGATACTGGATCGCCCGGTCGAGCCGGGCGATGACACTTTCAGCGTGGTTCGACCTATCGGCTCACTGCCTCACGTCCGCGTGCGCATCCGCATCATGAAGCTGTCGTAGCTGAGCTCGGCGACCTGCATCCAGGCGAGCGATTCGTTCCGGAACGCGGACAGGCTCGCGTACATCTTGGCGAAGTGCGGGTTGGTCTTGGAGAGATCCGCGTAAATCTCGTTCGCGGCGGTGTAGCAGGCCTCCAGCACCTCCTGCGGGAACGGCTTCAGGATTGCGCCGGCCACCAGCAGGCGCTTCAGCGCCGGCGGGTTGACGTAATCGTATTTCCCGGTGACCCACGTGAAGGTATCGCGTGAGGCCATCTCGATCGCGGCCTGGTAGTGCTTGGGCAGCGTGTTCCACTTGTCGAGATTCATGATGTTGTGGCCCTGGCCGGTGCCTTCCCACCAGCCCGGATAGTAGTAGAATTTCGCGACCTTCACGAAGCCGAGCTTCTCGTCGTCATAGGGCCCGACCCATTCGGCGGCGTCGATCGTTCCCTTCTCCAGCGCCGGATAGATGTCGCCGCCCGCGATCTGCTGCGGTACGCCACCGACCTTGGCGATGATGGTCCCGGCGAAGCCGCCGACGCGGAATTTGAGGCCCTTGAAATCCTCCATCGACTTGATCTCCTTCCGGAACCAGCCGCCCATCTGGGCGCCGGTCGAGCCGGTTGGAACGCCGATCGTGTTATGCTCCTTGAGCAGATTGTTGAGCAGGTCCTGCCCGCCGCCGAACAGCAGCCAAGAGATATGCGCGCGCGTGTTCAGGCCGAACGGCAGCGACGTGCCGAAGGTGAAGGCCGGGTTCTTGCCCCAATAGTAATACAGCGCCGTATTGCCCATCTCGACGGTGCCGTTCGACACGGCGTCGAGCACCTGGAGGCCCGGGACGATCTCGCCGGCAGCGAACGGCTGGATCTGGAATTTGTTGTCGGTGACTTCGGCGACGCGCTTGCAGAAATATTCGCAGCCGCCATAGAGCGTGTCGAGCGCCTTGGGCCAGCTCGCGGCGAGCCGCCACTTCACCTCCGGCATCGATTGTGCGATCGCCGGCGCAGCAACGGCACTCGCGGCAAGGCCCAATCCGCCTGCCGTCAGGAATTTACGACGTTCCATTCGTGTCCCCTCTGGGTGTTGTCGAGTCCTCGACGAGGGATCGCGGTCTTGTTGCCGCTTTGATGTTCGCCGCAGGTCGACGTTTCCTGGTGTCCGAAATTCAGTATTCCCGGATCCCATTCAGGATGACGAAAGGGGTTCCGCAAATCAAGCGCACTTTGGTTGCGCTACCGGCGCGGCCGTTCAATGCTGCGCTGCGAAGGCGGCCTCCATGGCCTTGCGGATCTTCACCGTCTCGTTGGCGGCGTCGAATTCGACGTCGCTCCAGCGCACGACCGCGCCGTGCGCGACGTCATGCCTCAGCTTCAAGCGATGCGCGAGGCCGATCGGCAGGGCGCCCGCCTTGAGGCTCGCGGCGGCCCGCACCAGCTTGCCCCACACCGTGTAGCCGCCTTCGCCGTCCAGCATCTCGCCGGCGCGCAGATCGCGTTTTGCCACCGCCGCGACGTCGCCGCGGAAGCCGTAGGGCTGGCCGGTCGGCTCGCCCCGCAACGCGGCCGACAGCACCGAGATGTTCAGCTCGAGCCCGATCAGGTGATAGGGCTTGTACATCGCCGCAAAGCGTCCGCTCGCATCGGTCTTGAGGCCGTACTGCTTGAAGCAGTCCGCGGCATAGTCGTTCGGAGCCTCCAGCACGACATAGACGCCCCAGCGCAGGTCGCGAAACACCGGCCGTCCGTCGCGCTCGAGCGAGGAGACGACTTCCACCACGCCGGAGCGCTCCAGCACGCCGCCACGCGATCGCGGCCGCATGATATGCGGCAGGTCGTCGACGCCGCAGGGCGGAAACAACAGTCCCTCCGCCGGCACGTCGAGGCCGCAGGCATTGGCGATCGCGGCCATCTCGATCGCCGATTTGGTGCCGTCGAGGAATGAGTTGAACATCTGCGGATTCATGCCGGCGGACTGCGCTTCGCCCGCAGTCAGGCCGTAATGCTGCCAAACGCCGTCCGGCGTCACGTCGTGATAGGCCGGCAGATATTTCGTGCCCTTGCCGGCGGCGACGACGCGAAAGCCGGTGGCGCGCGCCCAGTCGACCATCTCCGCCGTCAACGCCGGCTGGTCGCCATAGGCAAGCGAATAGACCACGCCCGCCTTGCGCGCTTCCTCGGCGAGCAGCGGGCCCGCCAGCACGTCGGCCTCGACATTCACCATCACGATATGCTTGCCCGTCGCAATCGCGGCGCGCGCGTGCCTGATGCCGACGGCGGGATTGCCGGTCGCTTCCACCACCACGTCCATTGCGCCGCCGGCAATCGCGCGTGCGCCGTCATCGGTGAAGACAGTCGCGGCGATGCGCGCCGCATCCCAGCCGACCGTGCGGCAGGCCTCGCGCGCGCGATCGCGGTCGATGTCGACGATGATGGGCACCTCCAGCCCCGGCGTGTGCGGAACCTGCGCCAGAAACATCGAGCCGAATTTGCCCGCGCCGATCAGCGCGACACGCACAGGCTTGCCGGCGGACGCGCGGGCCTGGAGGAGGCGGAAGAGGTTCATGGGAATGTCCGAGAGTGCAATGGCTGTTGGGCGATGCGAACTATCAGAGTTCGTCATTCCGGGGCGCGCGAAGCGCGAGCCCGGAATCCATTTATCCGCGGTCTCTGCGGCTCAATGGATTCCGGGCTCGACGCTACGCGTCGCTCCGGAATGACAGCTTACTCCGCCGCCTGCCGCGGCGCACGTGCGAGCCGCAGCAGGGCGTCGTCGTCCACCGTCTTGATCGGCGCGAAATCGCGGTGGGCGATGTACTCGGGCCGCGTGGGGTTGCGGATATGGTTCGAGACCGCGTTCAGCGTCAGGTACACGATCTTGCGCGGGTAGGGCGTGATGTTGCCGGCCGAGCCGTGCACGAGATTGCCGTGGAACATCAGCATGCCGCCGGGCTTCCCCGTGGGCGCGACGATGCCGCCCTGCTTGACGAGGCGCGTCACTGTGTCCTCGTCCAGCGTCCAGAGCGGGTAGGATGTGGTGGCAAGGTCATGCGAGGCTTCGAGATCGCCGGCATTCTGGCTGCGCGGCACCAGCATCAGGGGGCCGTTGATCGGCATCACCTCGTCGAGGAAGATCGCGATGTTCATCGCGCGCGGCTCCGGCATGCCGTCGTCGCGCTTCCAGGTGCCGTAATCCTGGTGCCATTGCCAGACGTCGCCGGTGAAGGCCGATTTCGCGTTGATCTTGAACTGGTGCATGTAGACAGGCTCGCCGAACAATTGCTCGACCGGGTCGATCATGCGCGGATGCGCGCCCAGGATGCGGAAGGCCTCGTTGTAGAGATGCGCGGCAAACGCCGTGCGCGGCGCGCCGCTCTTTTCGCGCCAGACCTCCGGCCGGTTGGCATCGTAGATGCCGACCGCCTCGCGCGCGAGCAGATCGACCTCCTCCTGGCTGAACAATTCGGGCAAAAACAGCCAGCCCTCGCGGTGGAAGAACTCCAATTGCTCCTGCAACAGTTTCATGGGTCGTCCTCCTGTTGTTTTGTTTTTGTTGTCGTTCCGGGGCGGTCCGCAGGACCGAACCCGGAACCTCGAGATTCCGGATCGCGCTTCGCGCGTCCGGAATGACGGCGCAAACAGCTACGCCGCCGCCTCGTCCGTCGCCCTCAATCTCTCCTCGGTCATCCGTCCCGCCGTCTGCGCATGCGCGAGTGCCGCGCGTTCGGCGGCATTCGCCTCGCCGGCGAGAATGTGTCCGGCGATCGTCGCATGCTCGGCCCAGGCGCTGCCGCGATAGTCGAGCTCCGACAGCACCGTCGCCATCGAGCGGCGCATATGCGGCCATTGCGGCGCGATCGTCTCCTCGATCACGGGATTGCCGGCGAGCTGGTAGATCGCGCGATGAAAATCGACGTCGAGGGTGATGAGCTCGGCAAGCGACGTCTTGCGATCGATGCGGCGCCCGGCGGCGAGCGCCGCCTCGAGCCGCGTGCGCCCTGCCGCATCGCTTGCGGCGCGCGTCGCGGCGAGCCTGGCGGCGAGTGCATCGAGGGCGCCGCGCACCTCGTAGAGCTGGCGGATGCGCGCGGGATCGAGCTGGGTGACCTCAAAGCCGCGCCGGCCGCTTTCGGCGACGAGGCCCTGCCGATGCAGCAGATGCAGCGCATGGGACACCGGCTGGCGCGACACGCCGAGCTTGTCAGCGAGCTCGTTCTGCCGGATGCGCTGGCCCGGCTGCAGCGTGCGATCGGAGATCGCCTCCAGGATCCGTGCATAGACCTGGTCGATCAGGTTCGGGAGCGGGTCGAGAGGGATCACGCTGGCGACTCCGAAACATGAGAGGGAATACGGAATTCCGTATTCGAGGCTACGCGGTATGGCAGAGGGCGTCAAGCATGGCCCAACGCGGCCACAGCGGCTATTCGGGGGCCCACTAAGCCATTGATATCGCTAGGGCCGTCTACTGTGCATGGGGTTGTTTTCGCGACAATGATTTGGCCCGGTCTGGCGCCTATTTTTTCTTGCCCTGCTCGACCAGCATCCGGCTCATCAGATAGAGCCGCGGCACGACCGAGTTGGTGTCGATGAATTCGTCGCGGGCGTGGTAGCCGAAGCCCGCGAGGCCGAAGCTCTCGACCACGACCGCCTTGCCGCTGCGGTTGGCGTAGCCGGCGTCGGTGGCCCCGCCGGTCATCTCGGCGATGTCGAGCTTGCGGTCGATCTCGGCATAGATCGCCTGGCCCATCTCGGCGAGTGCGCGGCCGCGATCGCTGGCGACGAAGGGCGGGCGGCCCGGCGTGATCGTCACCGTCGTCTCGGTGTCGGGAACGAGCTTCTCTTTCAGCTTGGCGTCGAGCGCTGCCTGCAATTTGGCGATGCCGTCAGGGACGGTGAGGCGAACGTCGCCGCCGGCCTCGGCCTTTTCCGGGATCTGGTTGCGCACGGTGCCGGCCTGCGCGGTGGTCCAGTTGAGCTGCGTGCCGGGAATCGATTTGGCGACATCCCTGGTCTGCACCAATTGGTGCCCGAGCTCGATCAGCGCATTGCGGCCGAGATCGGGAGCGGCACCCGCATGCGAGGCCCGGCCCTTCACTTCCATTTTCGCCGTCGCAGTGCCGCTGGCCCCGAGCAGCAGCCCGTCATTTTTGGCCACGGGCGTAGCCACCGTCGGCTCGCAGGAGAGCACGACGTCGTGCTGATCGGCGAGCTCAGCGATGATCTCGCCCGACCCGATCGAGCCGACCTCCTCATCCGGATTGAACGACACGGTGAGCGTCGCGTAGTCCTTCCAGCCGGCGTCCTTCAGGATCTTGAGCGCATGCAGCACCACGGCGATGCCGCCCTTGTCGTCGGCGATGCCGGGGCCGTAGATGCGGTTGCCGTCGACACGGTACGGCTCGCTGCCGAGGATGCCGCGCTGATAGACCGTGTCCATATGCGCGATCAGCATCAGCTTTCGCGTGCCCGAGCCCTGGAACGTTGCGATCACCATGTCGGCGCGCGTGCCCGCGGTGGTCTTGCGCCGCTCCGTGGTGGCGCCCAGCGCCTTCAGGCGGGCTTCCGTGAAGTCGGCCATCTTCTTCAGGCCTTCGGCGTCGCTGCTGCCGCTCTCGATCATCACCATGTCGCGCAAGGTCTCGATCAGCGGTGCCTTCTCCTGCTCGGCGGCGGCTTTCAGCTTCTCGTCGGCGGCCGCAAGCGCGGTGGTGCTGCCGGCGGCGAGGCCGAGCAGGGATAGTGCGAGCAGGGGAATGAGGCGGGGTGTCATGACTTGCGTCCTTTCGCGTCTTGAGCGCCGGCAGCGCGCGATTGTGCGGAAAGCCTAGCATCCGGACAGATGCGATGCCACGCCGGCCTAGCGCTCCAGCACCTCGACCTCGATCGCCGCGATCTCTTCTGCATCGGCCACCGCCTCGATCGCCGCGATCCGGTCGCCGCTGAAGCTCACGCGCAGCGCGATGCGCAATTGCCCGCCGAGGATGACCGCAACACCCATCTCGCCATCGACCAGCGCCGCGCGCGCTGCCTGGGCGCGGCCCTTGTAGAGCTGCGCGACCGCATCCGCGCCGCGGATCTCCGGCAGCGTACCGAGCCGCACCGCGGCCTGGTCGGCGCGAAAGACGACGTCGGGATCGAGCACGGCAAGCAGCCCCTCGAAATTGCCTTCGCGCGAAGCTGCGAGGAAGGCATCGACGATCTTGCGTTGACGCCACAGGTCCGTCTCGGGCACCGGCGCGCCCTGCACGCGCCGCCGGGCACGGCTGGCAAGCTGGCGCGAGGCATCGACGGAGCGCCCGACGATCGGTGCGATCTCCTCGAAGGGCACGGCGAACATGTCGTGCAGCACGAAGGCGAGCCGCTCGGCCGGCTGCAACGTTTCCAGCACGATCAGCAGTGCCGCGCCGACGGAATCGGCCATCTCCGCTTCGCGCTCCCGCGTCTCGTCGACCGGCTCCGGCACATGCGGGCCCATCGGGTCCTCGCGGCGCGATTTGCGCGCGCGCAGCATGTCGAGGCAGATGCGCGCGACCACGGTGGTCAGCCAGCCGCGCAAATTCGCGACATCGGACGTATCGTAGCGGCTGACCCGCAGCCAGGCCTCCTGCACGGCATCGTCGACCTCGGCGCGGGAGCCCAGCATCCGGTAGGCGACCGCGCGCAAATGGTCCCTGCTGGCCTCGAACTGGTGGCTGAGAAGATTTTCTTCGCTCATCGGTCACATTCCCTCGTCGCGATCCGTCATGCCCATGACGAAGCCAATCCGGCCAATGTGACCGGAACCTTCGAAATTCGACAGATGGAGACGACAATGATGCACGCCCGCATGAATCACCCCGTCATGGTCCTGCCCGAGGCCATGAATGTCCTGCAATCTCTCGGCAATTTGACCAAACAGGGCCTGCCGGAAAAGCTCCTGGAACTGGTGCACCTGCGCGCCAGCCAGATCAATGGCTGCAGCGTCTGCGTCGACATGCACCCGAAGATCGCCCGCAAGGTCGGCGAGACCGACGAGCGCCTGTTCGCCGTTTCGGCCTGGCGCGACACCCCCTATTTCACCGAAGCCGAGCGCGCCGCGCTGGCTCTGACCGAGGCAGTCACCCGTATCGCCGACCGTGAGGATCCGGTCCCCGATGCGATCTGGAACGAGGCCGCCAAGCATTTTGACGAGCGCGAGCTCGCAACCCTGATCCTCTCGATCGCGACCATCAACGTCTGGAACCGCCTCAACGCGACGATCAAGATGCCGGTCGGTGTGTGGAAGGTGTGAGGCTCTTCCTTCGCCTCTCCCCGCTTGCGGGGAGAGGCCGGAATTTGCATCGCAAATTCCGGGTGAGGGGGAGTCTCCGCGAGTCTAACTCTTACCGTCCTCGCGGAGGCTCCCCCTCACCCCACCCTCTCCCCGCAAGCGGGGCGAGGGAGATCAACGGCGGTGCGCTCCTTACGAGATCATTCCGCCAGAAACCTGTTCACCACCTCGCCATATTCCAGCGGTGCCTGTTCGAACATCCAGTGGCCGGCATTCGGGATCACCGCCGTCTTGGCTCCTGCGATGTGCTCCGCCAGCACGCGACACATCACCGACAGGCTTCCCGTCGTCGCGCCGCCGCCGATCAGGAGCGTCGGCGTCCTGATCGCCTGCGCATCCGCGAGTGTATAGGGCCTGCGCTGCTCGTTGATCTGGCCGAGGAAGGTGATGGCGTTGTCGCGCAATTGCTGCTTCGCCGCCGCCGGCACGCGCCGCCACGAGCCGTCGCCTTCGATCCCCTCGTAGAAAATCTGCAGCGCGCCCTCGATGTCGCCGGCGCGGATCATCTCGACCGAGCGCGCCGTGCGCGCCGCCAGCGGCGGATGCGCCGGCGTGCCTTCAGGCGCCGGCAGGCTGGCGTCGAGATCGCCACCGGGCTCGGCCAGCACCAGCTTGCGCAACAGGCCAGGCCGCGCCTGCGCCACGCGAAAGGCGATGTGTCCGCCGCGCGAATGTCCCATCAGATCGACGGGTGCGGGCCTCACCTGCTCGATGAAGGCGATCACATCCGCGACGTGCTGCGCCATCTTGTAGTCGTCGCCGATGGCGTCCCAATGCTCGGGAAAGAAATGCCGCAGGCTGATCGAGATCACCCGATGGCTCTTCGACAGCGGGCCGAGCACGGAATACCAGGTGCGGAAATCCCCGAGCGTGCCATGCACGCAGACCAGCGGCGGGCCTTCTCCGACTTCGAGATAGGCCATGTCGTAACCGTTGACACGAAAGCTCTGCATGCTCAGCTCGCCAGAAAGTCCAGGACAACTTCGGAGTATTTTTGCGGCGCCTGCTCGAACATCGGATGCGTCGCGTTCGGGATGATCGCCGTTTTGGAATAGGGCACGTGCGCGGCGAGCGCATGCAGCACCTTCGGCAGCGGGCCCTTGGTCCGCGCGCCCAGGATGAACAGCGTCGGCATCAGAATCGATTCCGCATCGGCCTTCGAGAACGGCGGGCGGTTGTCGCGGACCTGGCCGATCAGCGTATAGGCGTTGTCGCGCAGGTTCTGCTTCACCATCGCCGGCAGCCGCGGCCAGGTGCCGGCGCCCTCCAGCGTGTCCACAAAGACAGCAAGGCCGCCGTCGACATCGCCGGCCGCGATCTTCTCGGCCGAGGCCGTGAACCGCGCCAAGAGCGGCGAGGGGCCACCGGCGTAATCGGGATCGAGGCTCGCATCGAGCTCGCCGCCGGGCTCGGCCAGGATCAGCCGCCGCAACAGGTCGGGGCGCGCCTGCGCCACGCGAAAGCAGATGTGCCCGCCGCGGGAATGGCCCATCAAATCGACCGGGCCGAGGTCGAGTTTTTCGATGAAGGCGATGACGTCGTCGACATGCTGGGCGATCGAATAGGTGTCGCCGACGCCGTCCCAGCGGTCGGGGAAAAAGTGCCGCAGGCTGACGGCAATCAGCCGGTGCCGTTGCGTCAGCGGCCCGAGCACGCAGCCCCAGATGCGGAAGTCCGAGAGCGAGCCATGCACGCAGACCAGTGGTGGTCTCCCCCTGTCTTCGCCCACGTCGAGATAGGGCATGTCGTATCCGTTGACGTGGAGGCTCTGCATGCTTGGCTCGCGAGAAGGGAGACGGAACTCCTGTGCAAGATTCCCGGAAACCGGGTGGATCGCAACTATTTCCAAGCCTAGATTTGCCCAGAGATCACATTGGGGGCATGCGACAAGGACGCAGCCAGGAACCAAGCCATGACCGACCAGCATTTTGCCCTGTTCGATACCCGGATCGGCCTCTGCGCCATCGCCTGGGGTCCGCGCGGCATCAACGGCACGCAGCTGCCGATGGGCGGCGAGCAGAAGATCCGCACCCGCATCAGCCAGCGCCATGCCGACGCCACCGAAGCGGAGCCGACCGCCGAGGTGCAACAGGCGATCGACCGCATCGTCAAGCTGCTCGCCGGCGAGCCGGATGACCTCACCGACATCCCGCTCGATCTCGACGGCGTGCCCGACTTCAACCGCGGCGTCTACGAGATCGCCCGCACCATCCCGCCCGGCAAGACCATCACCTATGGCGATATCGCCAAGCAGCTCGGCGGCGTCGAGCTGTCGCGCGATGTCGGCCAGGCGCTGGGCCGCAACCCGTGCCCGATCGTCGTGCCCTGCCACCGCGTGCTGGCGGCCGGCAACAAGCCCGGCGGCTTCTCGGCCAATGGCGGCGTCGTGACGAAGCTGAAGATGCTCGAGATCGAAGGCGCGCTGGTGAACCACACGCCGAGCCTGTTCGATTGAGGCGCGGAATCGTAGGGTGGGTTAGCTGTGGAATCTCAACAGGTCGTCCTTCGGGAGACCGAGGCGGCTGATGGGTGGTTTG